>CAZHGG010000117.1:0-10544 GCA_964531755.1 uncultured Polyangiaceae bacterium | reverse complement strand
GGGACGGCGCCTGGGGCGCAGTGTTGCACGCGCCGAGGCCGAGCGCGCAGGCGAGCCCGAGGAGCCGCAGCGTCACGCGGCGCGCGGGGGTCGCGGGAGGAGGAGGCGCGCGGCGAGAGGGCGGGGGCATGCCCCTCCTTCGCCGCGCGAGGCCGCGGTGTGACACTGTCCCGCGCGCTTCGCTCACGCGGGCTCTGGCCGCGCGACGCCGCGCAGACCCTCCGGAGGCTGAAACCTGGTGGGTCGCCCTCGGAGCGCCCGGGCGACCACGTGGCGCCAGTAGGCGAGCCCCTCGTCGACCGCGCGCTCGCGCCGGCCAGGAGCCACAGCGTGCACGAGCTCGCGCGCCTGCGTCACGCGCCGCAGCAGCGGGAGCGCCAGCGACAGCGGGGTTGGCTTCACCCCGAGTTGGTCGGCGAGCTCCGCGCCGAGCAGATGCCGGGTCACCGCGCCCCCGAGGGCCGCGCGCGGTCGCGCCAGGAGCCGCTCGATGGGGGTGGTCGCCTCCTCGTGCGGGACCCGGAGCAGGGCGCTCGTGAGCGCGCGCGCGTCGTCGTCGGGCGGCGCCTGCGTCGCCGCGATCACCTCGGCGAGCGCGACCGCGTCCGCCTCGCACGCGGGGAGCAGCTCGGCGGACACGCCCATGAGGCGGCCTATCACCCGCCAGAGGTGCACGTAGTCGTCGGCCTCCTGCCGGTCGATGCGCGCGCCCAGCGAGCGGAGCCCGTCGATCACCGCGAGGGAGAAGAGCAGCGTGGTCCCGGCCATGTCGTGCTGGTTGATGGGTCGACCCCACTCGGCCGGCCGCCACTTGCCTGATAGCTCAATCATCCTACGCACTTGTGCGTGCATGAAGCGAACCTTGAGGGTGATCTGGTAGCCCTCTCGGCCCACCTCGGTGCCGCGCGGCTCGGCGATCGCCTGCACGAAGCGCCCGGTCTCGGCGAGCCGCCGGGGGGCCTGCGCGGCGAGGCGCCCCGAGAACACGAGCGGCTTGTTCCCCGCCGGCGAGACGTACCCGAGGATGAGCGAGCGCCCCCCGAGCACGATCCCCGCGAGCGGCCCGTACCGTAGGAACACGCGGCGACCGCGCTCGACCCTGTCCGGGTCGACCCACGCGGGGGTCTGCTCGGTGTCGTGGAAGAACGCGCGGAGCGCGTCCGGCGCCTGCGGGACGGCGGCGACGCCCTTGGCCGCGCACTCGGAGAAGAGCCGGAAGCCCTCGCCGGGGGGCAGCCCGGCGCACGCGAGCACCACGGCGTCTGCGAGCGGGTCGGACTCCGACAGGAAGGTCGCGAGCCGGTCGACCCGCGCGCCGAACCGCGCGCGCGCCGCGTCGGCGCCGACGAAGCGTGAGGGGATCACGGGTCGATCTTAGCAACACTTCGCGCGCCCCGCTCGCGCGGCTCAGGCCGCCACGAGCTCGATCTCGGTGATCTCGGCCGGAGCGCCCACCCGCATGGGCGGGCCCCAATACCCCGTGCCGCAGCTCACGTAGACCTGCGTCTCGAGGTGGCGGTAGAGCCCGGCGATGAACGGCTGCTGGAGCTTCACCACGTGGTTCCAGGGGAACATCTGCCCGCCGTGCGTGTGCCCGGAGAGGACGAGCGAGACGCCGTGTTTGGCCGCCTCGAGCGCCGCGCGGGGCTGGTGCGCGAGCAGCACGACCGCGCGCTTCGCGTCACGCCCGGCGAGGGCCGCCGAGAGATCGGCCCCGTGGCCGGCGCCGAACTGGTGCGCCGACGCGTCGTCGATGCCGGCGAGGTCGAAGCCGTGCTCGCCGCCGAGAGAGACGCGCTCGTTGCGGAGGGCGCGGATCCCGAGGGACGACAGGTGGGCGAGCCACGCGTCGGCGCCGGAGTAGTACTCGTGGTTGCCGGTCACGAAGAAGACGCCGTCGCGCGCCTTCAGCTGGGCGAGCGGCGCGACGTGCGCGGCGAGCTCCGCCACGCTGCCGTCGACGAGGTCGCCCGTGATGACCACGGCGTCGGGGGCGAGCGCGTTGATGCGCGCGACCAGCGCGGCCATGAAGTCGACGCCGATGGTGGGGCCCACGTGGACGTCCGAGATCTGCACGATGCGGTAGCCCGAGCGGCCGAGGCCGCGCAGCGACACCTTCACGCGCTGCACGGCCGTCTCCCCGAGCGCGCTGCGCATCCCGCCTGCGGCGAGCCCGAACCCGCCGAACGCGGCGGCGCCCCCGAGGACGCGCGCGAAGAAGAGCCGGCGCTCCGGGTCCCGGAGGCCGGGGCTCGCGAGCGCCGCCGCGCGGAGCCCGAGGCGCACGACGTCGCCGGCGGCCACGCCGAGCAGGAGGAAGAACGCGAGCCCCATCCACACGAACGCGGCCCACGCGACGGGCGAGGCGAGGGCCCGTGGCCCGCGCGCGAGCGTCATGCCGAGCACGGTGATGACGGGCATGCCGATGAGCACCGTGGTCGCGAGGCGGGCCCAGCCCTGGGGCAGCTCGGTGTCTCGCACGAGGCGCGCGTAGAGGTAGTAGTGGCCGCCGCCCACCACGAGGGCGAGGACGAGGACGAAGGCGAGGATGCGGGTGGCGGTCATCGGGCGGTCATGAGGCGCGCGGCGGGCGAGCGGCGCCTCGAGACGATAAGATGCCCGCCCGGCCGCCGAGGAGTCGCCCCGCGTAAAGTTGGGTAAACCGCCCTCACCCGAGCGCCTCGTCGACGCGGCGCTGCAGCTCGATCAGATCGACGAGGTTCTCCACGTAGTCGAGGTCGGTGGTGTCGATGCGCACGATGGGCGAGAGCGCGTAGCCCTCGAACCACTCCTCGTACAGCCGGTGGAGCCGGCGGAGGTACGCGTCGGGGATCGCCGCCTCCATGGCGCGCCCGCGCGATTGAATGCGCCGCTTGGTGGCGCGGAGCGAGCACGTGAGCGCGATGAGCAGGTCGGGCGGCCGCAGGCTCTCGCGGATGCCCTCGTAGAGCGTGTAATATACACCGAAGTCGCGCTTGTCCAGCACGCCCTGGCGGTGGAGGTTCCGCGCGAAGATCTCCGCGTCCTCGTACACGGTGCGATCGATGACCACCGGGCCCTCGGCCCGCGCGCGGTCGAGCTCCTGGTGGAGCTTGATCTTGTGCGCGAGAAAAAAGAGCTGCGACTGCAGCGCCCAGCGCTTCATGTCGGCGTAGAAGTCCGCCAGGTAGGGGTTGTCGTCGTTCGGCTCGTAGAAGGGTCGAAAGCCGTACCGCTTCACGAGCCACGCCGTGAGCGAGGTCTTCCCCGCGCCAATCGTGCCCGCGACCGCGACGTACCGGCGTTTCGGCTCCACACGCTCAGCCTACACGACACGGCCGGCCTCGTCGGGGCTGCAGGGGGCGAGGTGGCGCGGTGGTTGATGAGCCGCCGACCGAGGTTTCCTGGTACGTTCCGGGCCATGGTCAAGAACCTGGAAGTGAGCCCCGCCGGGGCGAACGACGGTCGATGGCGGCCCCGACCCGCAGGCGAGGTGTCGCCATGAACGCGTGGCTCGTGAAGAGCGAACCGGCGAAGTACCCGTGGCAGCGACTCGTCGAGCAGGGCCGCACCTTCTGGGACGGGGTCCGCAACTTCGAGGCGCGCAACAACCTCCGGGCCATGAAGCTCGGCGACGTGGCGCTCTTTTACCACTCGAACCACGGCAAGGAGATCGTGGGCATCGCCAAGGTGGTGAAGGAGGCCTGCCAAGATCCCACGACGACGGAGGACTGGAGCGGCGTCGACCTGGCCCCCCTCGTGCCCTTGAAGGTGCCCGTCGATCTCGCCACCATGAAGGCCCACCCGCTGCTGAAGGACATGGCGATGGTGAAGCGCTCGCGCATCAGCGTGACGAAGGTCGAGGCCGCGGAGCTGGCGGTGATCCTCGAGCTCGGGAAGACCAAGCTCCCGAAGGGCTGACGTCGCACGTCGTGAGCGGGCGGGCGGGGGGCGGGGACGGCCTCCCAAGGCCCGCGGAGGCGCAGCCGATCACCCCGTGGCCCGTCAGACGCGCACACCATCCGGGCTCAGCACGCCCTCGCCGAGAGGGCAGGTACCGTTCTCGTACGGCCAGCATACGAGCCGGCCATCCGGGTAGAGGCCGAAAGCTACGTCTCCGTACAAGGCAGGCTCGGTACCGCGCAGCGCAGGCGAGGTCTCGCCATGAACTCGCCATTTCTGGGGAGACCCGCCACACTCCCCGGCGACCATGAGCCTGTGCCCGACCTGCGCCCGCCCCCGCGCCGACGACGACCTCTCCGACCTCCGGTGCTCGTCGTGCCGTGGTGACCTCGGCGGGCGTGCGCTGCGGGACGCGCGGCGCGCGTGGCTCTACGACGCGGCTTTCCGTGCGCTCGAGCTCGCGCGTCTCTACCGCGCCGAGGAGGGCGCCGGCGGCGCGCGAGAGCGAGGGTGCCTCGCCGAGGTCGCGCGCCTGCGTGCGCTGCTCGCGGAGGAGCGTCGTGCCGCGCGCGTCGACGGTCCCGGCCTCGCGAAGGGGGCCCCAGGGTCCGCCATGGACACAGCGGCGAAGCGCTCCGGCTGACCGCGAGCGCCGGCGTCGCGGGGGCTACTTCTTCGGCCGCAGCAGCTCGCGCATCTCCCGGCACATGGGCGCGTCGCCGCCGTCCAGGCAAGCCCGCCCCACGGCCTTGCCGAGGCACGCGTCGCGATCCGCTTCCGGTCCACTCGCCGCCTTGCGCGCGCACTCGAGCGCGTCGAAGCAATCGCTCTTCTCCGCGAAGCATTGGGTGGCCCGCGCCTGCGCCTCCGCCGACCAGGGCGCGAACTTCCCGAGGACCTGCGAGCAGAGCGGCGCGCCGTCGCTCCCGCCGCCGGCGCAGAGCTTCTGGCACTGCGCGGTCGCCGTGACGAGCTCCTGCCCGGGCGCGGTCTTCTTGGCGACCTCCCGCTGGCAGTCGGTCCCGCAGGGCGAGTCGCTGCGGCAGGCCATGTAGCGGTCGATCGCGTCCTGTCGCCATACGGCCGCGAGGCACGCGCGCTCGCTCATGCAGACCCGGCCGCGCACCTCGGCGTCCGCGGGGCTCGCGCCAGGGCACGACGCCTCGCGCGTCCTGCGCCGCGCGCACGCGACGTCGTCGGGGAGGGGCGCGGTGGCGACGGGTGCCGTCGGCGCGACGCTCGCGCTCGGGCGTGGCCCCTCGGGTACGGCGGGGGGCGGCTCGTTCTCGCCACACGCGACCAGCGCGAGGCCGAGCAGCGTGACCAGCCGCGGGAGCTGCGGGAGCCGGGAGCTGAGGCGGTGCGGCGACGTGGCGCTCATGTCCGTCCATCGTGAGCGAGGTGCGCTCGGGCACAAAGAAAGAAGCGATCCGCCGCTCGGGTGGAGGGCGGATCGCTTCGGGGCGGCGCGTGGCCGCGGGTCGGCGGCCGCGGGCTCAGTGCGCCTGCGGCAGGTACGACTCGATGCGCGCGAGCAGCAGATCGCGCTGCAGCTTCAGCGGCTTCGGCAGGGTGTCGCCGATCGTGCCGAAGAACTCGTCGAGCGACGAGAGCTCGTCCTTCCACTCGTCGACGTCGATGTGGGTCGCCTCGTCGACCTGCTCGGCGCTGATGTTGAGCCCGGACAGATCCAGGTCGCCCGCCTTCGGGACCCAGCCGAGGAGGGTCTCGTGGCCGCCGACCCGCAGGCGCGAGCGATCGACGATCCACTTGAGGACGCGCATGTTCTCGCCGAAGCCCGGCCAGAGGAACTTGCCGTCTTTGCTCTTCCGGAACCAGTTGACGAGGAAGATCTTCGGCGGGTTCGCGATGCGAGACTGCATCGACAGCCAGTGCTGGAAGTAGTCGCCCATGTTGTAGCCGCAGAAGGGCAACATCGCGAACGGGTCGCGGCGCACGACGCCGACCTTCCCCGTAGCCGCGGCCGTGGTCTCCGAGCCGAGCGTGGCGCCGTAGAACACGCCGTTCAGCCAGTTGAAGGCCTGCATGACCAGCGGCACCGTGGTCGCGCGGCGGCCGCCGAAGATGATCGCCGAGATGGGGACCCCCTCCGGGTCGTCGTAGAACTTCGAAATGACCGGGTTATTGGTCGCCGGAGCGGTGAAGCGCGAGTTCGGGTGCGCCGCCTTCTCGGTGGACTTGGGGCTCCACGGGTTGCCCTTCCAGTCGATGAGCTCGGGCGGCATCGGGCCGTCTTTGCCCTCCCACCACACGTCGCCGTCCGGCGTCTTGGCGACGTTCGTGTAGATGGTGTCGTGCGCGATGGTCTTCATCGCGTTCGGGTTCGACTCGTTGCTCGTGCCCGGCGCCACGCCGAAGTAGCCGAACTCCGGGTTCACGGCGTAGAGGCGCCCGTCCTCACCGACGCGCATCCACGCGATGTCGTCGCCCACGGTCCAGATCTTCCAGCCCTTGAAGCGCTTGGGCGGGATCATCATGGCGAAGTTGGTCTTGCCGCAGGCGCTCGGGAACGCGGCGGCCACGTAGGTCATCTCGCCCTCGGGGCTCTCGACGCCGAGGATGAGCATGTGCTCCGCGAGCCAGCCCTCCTTGCGGCCGAGGTAGCTGCCGATGCGGAGCGCGAGGCACTTCTTGCCGAGCAGCACGTTGCCGCCGTAGCCCGACCCGCAGCTCCAGATCGCGTTGTCTTGGGGGAAGTGGCAGATGAAGCGGCGCTCCGGGTTCACGTCGAGCGTGGAGTGCAGGCCGCGGTTGAAGTCGTTCGAGTCGCCGAGCATGGCGAGCGCGGCTATGCCCATGCGGGTCATGATGCGCATGTTGAGCGCGACGTAGACGCTGTCGGTGAGCTCCACGCCGATCTTGCTCATCGGCGAGCCCACGGGCCCCATCACGTACGGCACGACGTACATCGTGCGCCCCTTCATCGACCCGTCGAAGTGCTTCGACATCATCGCGTAGGCCTCGGCCGGGGCCATCCAGTTGTTGGTCGGGCCGGCCTCCTGCTTGGTCGGCGTGCAGATGAAGGTGAGGTGCTCGACGCGCGCCACGTCGTTCGGGTTCGATCGGTGGAGGAAGCAGTTGGGCAGCTTCTCGGCGCTGAGGGGCTCGAGGATCCCCTCTTTCACGGCCAGGGCCGTGAAGCCTTCCTTTTCGGCCTCGGACCCGTCGCACCACACGATGCGGTCGGGCTTGGTCAGCTGGGCCATCTCATTGACCCACTCGAGGAGGTGAACGTTTTTCGTGGGGGGGGCAGCGGAACTCATGGGTCAACCGCATACCGCGTTTTCGCGGACTTGGCACCCCAAGGCGCCCGCGCGCACTGCGTCACTCACTTGTGAGGTGAGAGAAACGCGCCCCATGACAGGAGCCCCGCGCGGGTACATGGTTGGGAGAGATGCGAGACGCCCCGTCCACGCCCCGCTCGCGCCTCCCGCTCCTCGCCGCCGCGGTCGCCGCGGTCGCCGCGTCGGCGTGCTCGAGCCCGCCGCCCGAGGCGCGCGCGCTGGTGCTCGCCGCGCCGCCGCCGAAGGACAACGGGGGGGCCGCCAAGGGCGGCGAGGGCGGCGCGGAGCACGCCGCGGCGCTCGAGCAGCTCAAGATCGCGCCGACGCGGCCCCACGTCGACCGGCAGGGCTCGATACGGCTCCCGCTCCCGGACGGCCCCTCGTGGACCCGCGTGCGCTTCTGGTCCGTGCCGAGCCTCGTCGGCTTCCGCTACGGCAAGGGGCACCACGCGGTCGTCGGCGCCGTCGTCACGCACGTCGACGACAACACGGTGTCCGGGGCCTGCACGAAGTCGTTCGAGGCGTGGGCCACGCCGTGGGTCGAGGCGTTCGAGGTGGAGCTCCACCGCGACTCGCCCATCGCGGTGGGGTGGCGCTCGAAGCCCGAGGACAGCCCGCGCATCGTGGAGATCGACTCGGTGTTCGCGAAGACCGCGACCCTCGTGGCCCGCGACAACTACGCCGCCGCCTACGCCGCCTACCCTGCCTGGGGCAAGGGCTCGTGCCTCATCGTGGGCGTCGCCGTGCCCTCGCGCGGCGAGGACGGTCGCGCGAAGGAGGTGCGCGATCGCTTCGTGCACGACGTCTTGCCGAAGGTCGAGCTCACCTCGCAGGAGGAGCCGAAGGAGCGCTACTGACCGAATCGGCGTGCGCCTGGCGGTGTGCGCGCGTAGTTTTTCCAGATGGCTTCGCACGACTCGAGGCGCCGCGCGCGCACCCTCGCTCCTCTCCTCGCGCTCGGCGTCGCCGGTGTGTGCGGGCCCTTCGCGTGCGGCACGACCACGACGCCGGGGCCCGCCACGACCGACGGCGCGACCACGCTCCCCGAGGCCGCGCCCACCGCGCCGCCCTCGGTCGAGGCAGGTTCCCCCGACGCGACCGAGGTCGACGCGCAGACGCCGGACGCGGCCGACGCCGAGCCGCCGCCGCCCCCCGTGCCCGGCCAGATCGTGCTCGAGCCAGCGCGCTCGTTCGACGGCTACTTGAGCGACGTGTTCACGTGGCTCGACTCCCGCGGGAAGCCCCGCTCCGCGGCGCTCGTGCGGAACACGGCCCGCGATCCCTCCGGGTACACCGGTGGGTACCTGCGCCAGCTCACGTACGAGAAGCCGGACGGCACGGCCATGACGGTGAAGGGAGGCCGCCCCGACCACCCCGGCTGGGGCTACACCATCAACCACCTGAACGGCACGGGCAACCTGTGGTCGTCGCTTTACCAGCTCGGCACCTACCGGCAGGTGCTGCTCGGGCCGCACCACGTCATCCACGAGTTCGCGTTCGACGCCACCGGGTGGCCCAACGGCCCCGTGACGATCGTGCTCCACTGGTTCTTCGCGACCGGCAAGGACCACCCGCTGTGGTCGGTCACGTACGACATGACCCGCGCGCCCGCCGATCGTCTCGACTCCGACGACCGCGCACCGTATGGCGATCTCACGTTCGAGAACGGCACCGGCGGCACGGTCGACGGCGTGGCCTGGGGTGACGCGTACAAGTTCACGACCACCGGGCCCGGCCCGGTGCTGAACTCCACGGCGTGGGACTACTCGCAGCGCAACCGAATCCCGTACGTCCACATGTGGAACAACGCCACCGACTCCGAGATGGGCAGCGTGCAGAGCGTCGACTTCACCACGAAAGACGCGGGCGGGACGTGGCTCTACAACAACTGGGGGCGCACGAGCGCGAACAAGGTGATCGGGCCCGGCTCTCCCTCCAGCCAGACCATGCCCATCGACTGGAACTGGCCCTTCCAGCTCAATCAATACGAGATCTCCTCGGGCGAGACGCGCTCGAAGCGGATGGCGTGGGGGCTCCGGCGCGGGGCGATCGGCAGTCGGCTCTACGACGGGTATGGCGATCAGCGGCAGCTCTCCGGGTATCCCTACCAGAGCCACTCGAACTACCTCGTGCTCGGGGCCAAATCGGCCGGGGCGGTGGCGGCGCAGATCGCCGAGATCGAGGCGAGCCTCGACTCCACCCTCGTGGCCTCGCGCGGGGCCGTGCGCACCTCGGGTCCCGAGGGGATCGCCCGCACCGCCGCCGCGCCCTTCGCGTTCGCTGGGTGGAACGCGGTGTATGGCGTGTGGGAGGTCGACGCGGACCCGCAGGGCGCCGTGAGCCTCACCGTCACGCCCGGGGCCGGCGGCCTCCACCGACCGGTGTTCGTGATCCACGGCTTCAAGGGGGCGACGGTGCCCACGACGATCACCCTCGGCACCGAGACCCTCCGCCGCGACGTCGACTTCTTCCCCAGCCTCGTGCGCTCCACGGGTGCGCTCTGGCTCACCCTCGGGCGCGACGTGACCGCCCCGACGCCGCTGGTCGTGACCTCGGCCCCGTAAGGCGGCTCGCCGAGGACCTCGCCCGCCTGGCCGCCGACTCACCCCCCGTCGACGCACTCGGCGAGGGCCGCGAAGTAGTCCGCGAGCAGCGCGTCGCTGATGGAGTGGCCGAGCCCTGGGTAAGTCGTGAGCCGCGCGTCGGCGCCCTCGCGCTTGAACGTCTCTACCGTGGCGAGCCCCCACTTTGCGGCGATGACGTCGTCCGCCTCTCCGTGAAACGCGCGCGTCTTGGCGGCCGGCTGCTTCGGGCCCGGCAGGAGCGGGCCGGGCAGGGAGCCCGCGACCGGGAGGGCGCAGCGCACCTCCGCCGGGTAACGAGCTGCGAAGCCGTACGACAGAATTCCGCCCTGCGAGAAGCCCGTCACGATGTAGCGCTTGCCGCCCACCACCGAGGCGACGGCGCGGTGGAGCCGCTCGAGCGCGCCCCCGACGCTGGCGCCGAGCTCCGCGTCGGTCATGCCCTCGTGGAGGTCGAACCAGGAGAACCCCGTGTGGAAGGGCGTGTACGCCTTGGGGACGAGGAGGCGCACCTTGCCCCCGAAGCGCTTGTAGAGCTCACGGAAGTTCTTCGGCGAGTCGCCCCTGCCGTGGATGGCGACGACGATCGGCGCGTCGTCCGGCGCGTCGTTCGTGAAGCTCTCCAAGAGCTCGGTGCCCTCGGCCGTGAGGGTCCTCACCTCCGGGCGCGGCGCCTTCTTCGCGGCCGCCTCGCGCTCGGCGCCGGGTTGGGTGCGGCACGCCGCGGCGGGGGCGAGGCCGAGGGCGAGGGGGAGGAGCCACGCCCAGGCGCGCG
>CAZHGG010000116.1:0-10548 GCA_964531755.1 uncultured Polyangiaceae bacterium | reverse complement strand
CTCCGTGCCCGCGCGCTCGAGCTCGTCTCGGGCTTCGACCCCGAGACGCACCGCTCGATCTTCACCACCGACGACCAAACCCGCACGACCGACGACTACTTCCTCGACTCCGGCGACAAGATCCACTTCTTCTTCGAGGAGGGCGCGTTCGACGCGCGCGGGCAGCTCCGGCAGCCGAAGGAGCGCTCCATCAACAAGATTGGGCACGCGCTCCACGATCGCGAGCCGGTGTTCGACCGGTTCTCGCGCACTCCGGAGCTCGAGCGCCTGGTGTTCGACGTGGGCCTCGATGACCCGCGGCTCGTGCAGTCGATGGTCATCTTCAAGCAGCCCCGCATCGGCGGTGAGGTGCGCTGCCACCAAGACTCCACGTTCCTCCACACCGAGCCCGAGTCGATGCTCGGTCTGTGGTTCGCCCTCGAGGACGCCCACCTCGGCAACGGGTGCCTGTGGGCCCTCCCGGGAGGGCACCTGGGCGGCCTCCGCTCGCGCTTCGTCCGCGGCCCCGACCGAACCACGCGCTTCGAGGCGCTCCCGGCGAGCGAGGGCCCGCCGTGGCGCGACGAGGACCTCGTGCCGCTCGAGGTGAAGAAGGGCGCGGTGATCCTGCTCGACGGCCGGCTGCCGCACATGAGCCACGCGAACGTCTCGGAGCAGTCGCGCCACGCGTACACCCTCCACGTGGTGGGCGGAGGCGCGGACTACCCCAACACGAACTGGCTCCGGCGCGCGCCCGACTTCCCCGCCCGCGGCTTTCGCTGAGCGGCGCGCCGACACACCTCCTCGACCTCCCCTCGTGCCTCGAAGCTCCACCTCGTGCCCCTGAAAGACTCGCCATGACGACTGGCACCGTTCGTTTTCACCGCGTGTTCTCGGCGCCCCCGGAGCGCGTCTACCGGGCCTTCTTGAGCGCCGCCGCGCTCGCGAAATGGCTCCCGCCGAACGGCTTCACCTGCACGGTGCACCACCTTGAGGCGACGGTGGGCGGCACCTTCAAGATGTCATTCACGAACCTCACCACGGGGAACGGCCACTCCTTCGGCGGCGAGTACCTCGAGCTTCAGCCGAGCGAGCGCATCGTCTACACCGACGTCTTCGACGACCCCAACCTCCCCGGCACCATGAAGACGACGATCACGCTCGCCGCGGTGTCGTGCGGGACCGAGCTGTCCGTCGTGCAAGAGGGCATCCCGGCGGTGATCCCCACCGAGCAGTGCGTGCTGGGCTGGCAGCAGTCGCTCGCCCTGCTGCAGCTGCTCGTGGAGCCCGAGATTCGCCCGTAGCTCGCTGGCCTGAGCTCGGCTTTCACCCCGCTCGCGAGCATCGCGACCGGCTCGTGCCCCTCTCTCACCTGGGGAGAGGGGCCACACGAGTGGCCACGCCGATCGGGCCCTCTCGGCCCCTCTCCCCTCGTGGAAGAGGGGCTCGTGGGGCTCGTGGCGGCTCGTGACGGGGTGAGGGCCCGAGTGCCGCTCGCGCGGTTCGGGCGCAGTGCGGCACTACTCCGTGGTCGGACCCACGAGGTCGCCGACCGAGGTCGCTGTCATGGCGGCGAGCAGCCACGCGTCGAGCACCTGGGCGTCGCGCTCCGCGAGGATTCGCGCCGACAGTGACTCGGGCAGGTCAAGACCGCGGCTGCGCAACACGAGGAGCAGCGCCTCCGCCTTGCCCTCCGCTTTGCCTTCCGCCTTGCCTCCCGCCTTGCCCTCCGCCCGCCCGGCGGCCAGCTCTGCCCGCCGGGCGCGCACCCGCTCGAGGACGCGGGTGACGAAGGGATCTTCCTCTGCTTCGGGCGCCGTCGGCTGGTTCATTTCGAGTGCCTCAGAGTGCGCTCTCACCGCAGGGCTGAGCGCGTCGCTGAGGGTCTTACAGTATGGCCCCATCATGACCTCGTCCGGTAGCTGCGCCCGCGCTTCCGTCGCCTCCTCGAACGCGGGCGGGCCGCGCTCCTCGTCGTCTCGCAGCGCGTACGCCACGAGCCACTTGACCTCCGGCGCGCCGTTGCTCACGTCCAGACCCGCGAGGGCCCTCGGACCAAACACGCACGCGCCGAACGTCGACCGATGCCCGTCGATCGACACCTCGCGTGCGGCCCACGCGGCCACGCGCTCGCTCGGGCAGATCACCACCACCAGCGCGGGGCATCGGTGCCGGTACCGCGCGGCCGCCTGGTACGACGGCCACGTATAGAGCTTGCTCTCGTCAGGCTCGAGCTGCACCTCCACCACGACCGCCACCTTCACGTCGCCCTCGCGGATCACCACGAGCGCGTCCGCCGTCAGCGCAGACACCAGCGTCGGCAGCCCGGCGTCCTCCAGAGACACGCGGTCTTCGCCCGCTTCATCCGCCTGCCTCGCCCGCTCCACGTAGCCCGCAGACACGAGCAGCGCGCGCACGAGGTCGGGCGCGGCGCGCACCGCCTGAACGAGGACCTCGTGCACCGTGCTCGGCATGCGCCGCACCTTGCGAGTCGTGTGCCCGTCAACACGTGCCGCATACGACACCCGCAATCCAGCGGCGCGAGCGCCCGCCACCCTGTCCGGGACGACCGCGGGGGTGGCCTGGACACGGGCGAGCGCAGCAAGAGCTGCGAGCCGTGGGCGCGCACGGGCGCTATGCTGGCCCCATGAGTCTCGCGCGTCCCCTGCCACGGGCCACTCTCGATGAGCTGCTCGCGCTCCCCGCCGACGCGCCCCACGAGCTCGTCGGCGGGGCGCTCGTCCCGAAAGAGGCCGCGTCGGGGAGGCACGGCGAGGCTCAGCTGTCGGTCGGGATCGTCCTCCGCCGATACCGGCGCGGCGGCGGCGCGGGCGGGCCCGGTGGCTGGCTCTTCGCGGCGGACGCGCTCGTGACGTTCGAGCCCGACGAGACCTACCGCCCCGACGTGGCCGGCTGGCGACGCGAGCACCTGCGCGAGCTAGGCCCGGACGTGCCGATTCGTGTGCGCCCAGACTGGGTCTGCGAGATCCTGTCCACCAACCGCGTGAACGATCTCGTGAAGAAGAAGCGCGTGTACCACCGGCACCGCGTGCCCCATTACTGGATCATCGATCCCGACGTGGAGATGCTCACGGTGTATCGGTGGGGTCCCGACGGATACATTGAGGTCCTCGCGGCGCAGCGCGGTGACCGCGTGCGCGCAGAGCCCTTCGACGAGGCCGAGATCCGCGTCGGCGTCTTCTTTGGAGACGACGAGGACGAAGGGCCCTGACTCCCGCCCCTTCCGCCCGTGTATCTAAACCTCGTAGAGCACGGGCTGGCGGGCGCGCGCGTATTGGGCAATCAGCGCGCGCCCTTCGGGCTGCACCTCGGTGAAGGCCACGCCGTAGCCCGCGGGCCGGTCGCCGTCTTCGTCTTGCACGAAGGCCACGAGGCCCGTCGCCGAGGCCGTGTGGTTCCCGGGGAAGAGGAGCTGCAGCACCACCTCGGTGCGCAGCGCGGGCGGCTTCGCGTAGGTGCCGACGAACACGCCGCGCACGATGCCCGCCGAGTCGCACGTGAGGTTCGTGGCGTCTTGCTTGCGGAGATCGACCTCCACCGGCCGCCGATCGATCACGCTGCGCCGCTGGAGCATCGCCTCGAGCTCGGCGAGCTTCGCGACGATGGCCTGCGACGCGCCCGACTCCGGCCCGGACACCCGCGCGACGGCGCTCGCCATGGCCTGCCCGAGCTGCACGATGGCCTCGAGCTCGACCACCTGCGGGTGCGGGTTCTCCAGGGTGACGCGCACGTCCTGCTTCGAGAGCTTCCCGAGGGACTCGCCGAGCCGCGTGAGGGCGTCGGCCAGCGACGCGTCGCGCGCGCCCTTCTCGAGGCGCTCGCGCTGCTCGCGCGCCTGCTCCGCGTACCCGCGATCCGCGGCCGCGAGCACCGCTTTGTTCAGCGCGAGGAGCTGCTCCTCCACGCCGCCCACCGAGCCCACCACGCGGGCCACCGGGTCGTCGCCCTCTTTGCCCCCGCGCGTGGTGCGCGCGAAGCCCTCTTTGATCTGCACCCACCGCGCACGCTGCTCGGGGGTCATGCGCCCGCGGAGCTCGGCGAGCTTCAGCAGGTTCTGCTCCGCGCCCGTGGTCAGGGTCTGCGACTCGGCCGCGTAGTGCTCGTCGACCGCGCGCTCGAGCTCGTCCACGGTCATGACCGGCGCGAGCTTCTGGGCGATCTTGTTCATG
Source organism: uncultured Polyangiaceae bacterium (assembly GCA_964531755.1). Lineage (GTDB taxonomy): Bacteria > Myxococcota_A > Polyangia > Polyangiales > Polyangiaceae > JAAFHV01. The sequence continues at coordinate 6,379 of CAZHGG010000116.1, read as the reverse complement.
TTGCGGTAGCTGCCCTGGAGCTTGAAGGGCGGCTCGGTGCGGTACGCGTCCTCCTGCGAGGCGGCCGAGATGTACGTCTGGTTCACGCGGAGCAGCACGTCCTGCACGCGCGCGAGCAGCCGCAGCATGGCGAGGATGTCGGCGAGCTCGGCCCCCGAGTACCCGTGCGAGAGCTCCGACGCGGCCACGTCCTCGCCCTTCGCCATGCGCACGAGCTTGTACAAATCGGCCGGATCGCGGCCGGAGAGGGGCGCGAGCACCGGGTGCGAGGTGAGCGCGTTCTCGAGGTAGCTCAGCTTGAAGAGCTCCTCCATCCCGGCGCCGCCGAGCACGTCGCCGAGGTTGTAGGTGTCGGCGCGGTTCGCGAGCATGTCGGGGATGCGGAAGCGCCCGCCGCTCTCGGTGTACGGGTTCGCGGCCATCACCACGCAGAAGCGCTTGCCGCGGAAGTCGTAGGTGCGGCTCTTGCCGCGGAACACGCCCTCCACCTTGCGCTGCGCGTCGCACAGCGAGATGAACTTCTCGAGGAACACGGGCGAGGTGTGCTGCACGTCGTCGACGTAGAGCATGACGTTGTTGCCCATCTCGAAGCCGAGGTTGATGCGCTCGACCTCCTGCCGCGCCGTGAGGCTCTGGCACTCGGCGGGGTCGAGGGACGTGACGTCGTGGCCGAGGGCGGGGCCGTTCACCTTCACGAACACGAGCCCGAGCACGCTCGCCACGTACTCCATGAGCGTGGTCTTGCCGTAGCCCGGCGGCGACACGAGGAAGAGGAGCCCCATGCGGTCGGTGCGCTTCTGCGCCCCGAGCGCGCCGATCTGCTTGGCGAGGTTCGCCCCGATGAGCGGCAGGTACACCTCGCTGATGAGCCGGTTTCTCACGAACGACGAGAGCACCTTCGGCACGAGCTCGGAGAGGCGCATGCGCTCGCGCTCCTTGGCGAGCAGCTCGGTGCGACGCGTGCGGAATACACGGAATCGCGCGGCCGTGACGACCTCGAAGTGGCGGAGCCTCACGAGCAGCTCGGCGAGCTCGAGCGACAGCGCGCCGTCGCGGATGCGGTCGTGGGTGCCGAGCAGCCCCTTCACCTCGAGGGCGGTCTCGGCCGAGAGCACGTCGCGATCGAGCGCGCCGTCGGTGAGCAAGATGGCGGCGATCTCCGGGGCGAACGGCGCGAGGTGGGGCGCCACGCCCGCGAGGCTCGCGGCGTAGTGCAGCGCGAGCTCGGCGCGCTCGCGCGGGCGCCCCGCCAGCAGGCGGAGCTCGTCGGCGAGGGCGCGGTACTGGCCCGCGTCGTCGAGCTTGCGGCGCAAGAGCTTGTGGCCCTCGTCGGAGGCGCGCGCCACGGGGAACCGCGGGACGTGCGCGCCGAGGGTGTCCACCAGCACGTCGGCCGCGTCCTCCGCCTCGGAGGGCCCGGGCGTGAGGCCCACGCCCGCCGCGTAGTCGCGCACGCGCGGCCCGAGCTCCGCCTTCAGCGCGGCGACGCCGCGGGGATCGCCGAGCACGGACGCGAGGCGCGCCACGCTCGCGGCCCGCCGCGTGAGCACGGTGCGCTCCTCGGCGGGCAGCTCGGCGGTGAACATGAGCGCCAGCGCGCGGGCGCGCGGCGTGAAGCGGAGCGGGCCCGCCGCCTCGAACGACGGCAGGAGCTGCGCGAGGATCTGCGCCGCGTCGACGTCGTGCACGCCCCGCTCGTAGCCCTCGTCGAGCCGCCGCGCGGCGATCTCCGAGACGAGCGGGAGCAGGCGCGACTCGCGCGCCGCCTCGCGGAGCCTCGCGAGGTCGAGCCCCTCGCGGCTCTCGACGGCGTCGTCGAGCACCCGAAACGCGAGGTACTCGCCGCGATAGACGGCCTTCGACTCCGACGCGAGCGACTGCTCCCACACGTCGCGGAGCTCGTCGAGCTCGGGCGCGGAGAGCGGGTCGTAGAAGTCGGTCCCGGTGAGGTGGAGCGCGAGGCCCTCCTCCCGTGGCACGACCACGAGATCGATCGCGCTCTTCGTGACGGAGAAGGTGAAGCCGCCGAGGCGCACGCCCTCGCCGTCGGCGAGCTCACGCTTGTCGCGGAGCTTGCGCACCGCGTCTTGCTTGGCCACCTTGAGCGCCGTGCCGAGCTCGTCGGCGCGCACGTTCTCGCCCAGGGCGGCGAGCCTGTCGGCCGACTCGGCGACCTTGTGGACCATCGGATCGCTCGCGAAATAGGCGAGCAGCTCCTCCTCGGTGGCGAACGTGGCCGCCTTCCGCGCGATGCCCTGGAGCATGCGCTCGCCGGCCGAGCCCACGGCGCTCGCGCGCTTGTGGCGCTCGTCGGAGAGCGTCTGCCGGCGCGAGCTGAAGGTCTCGGCGACCTCGTCACGCTTGGCCTCGATCTCCGCGGCGAACTCGTCGAGCTCCCCGAAGCGCCCGGCGAGCTCCTCGAGCCGCATGAGCAGCTTGCCGAGCTCGGCGTCGCACTGCTCTGGCGTGGCGCACGCGCTCACGGCCGCGCCCACGGCCTGCGCGAACACCCCGAGCTGCACGGCGAGCTCGGCCCGCCCCTCGCGCCCGTAGAGCTCTTTTTTCTTCGCGTCGAACCCCGCGCGCACGCGGTTCTGCACGGCGAGCGCGCGGGAGAGCTGCTCGAGCACGCGCGTGCGCACCGTGGGGTCGTCGACGTCGAGGCCCGACACGGTCTCGCCGAGCAGCAAGAGCTCCGAGTGCAGGGTGTCGAGGCGGGTCTTGTGGGGCGTGAGCCCGACGCCGCGATCGGTCTTCTCGACGCTCGCGGCGAGCTCCTCGAGCCCCGCGAGCACGGGGCTCCACGCCTTCTCCGACTCGAAGAAGGTCACGCACGCGGACCGCACCTCGGCGAAGCGCGCGTCCACGCCGGCCTCGAGGGCGGCGACCGCGTCGGTGTCGATGGTGCGCAGCTCCCGGAGCGCAGCGAGCCGGCCGCGCTGGGTGCGCAGCGCCGAGAGCGCGCCGAGGAAGCTGTCGGCCGAGGGCGTGTCCTCGGGGCGGTGGACGCGGAGCAGCTCGGCCTGCGCGGCCTTCGCCTCCGCGAGCGCCTTCTCCGCCTCCGCGCGGTAGGCCTCGACCTTGTCGAACTCCTGGAGGATGGCGTCGGCGCTCGTGCGGACGTCCTTCAGCGCGCTCTTCAGGTCGAACGCCTCGGCGTGGCCAATCCAGTAGTGGTCGTCGAGGGCGCGCGCCACGCAGACGACCAGCTCCTCGAACGTGCGCCGCGTGGGCTCCTCGGTGAGGGCGAGGCGGCGCACCGCGAACGCGTCGCTCACGCCCCGCACCAGGGCCGGGTTGCCCACCTTCGCGAGGTACGAGCTCGCCGTCGCCTTCTGCCCGTGGCGCTCGGCCTCGTCGGGCGTCATGAACGGCGAGCGCCAGAGCTGGAAGGGGTGGACGCGGGTCGCCTCGGAGCCGAGCGCCGCGCGGAACACCGCCAGGGTGCCGTCCGGGAAGAGGCTGTAGCCGTGGCAGCGCACCGGCGCGCCGAGGTCCTTCGAGATGACGTTGTACGGCAGCGCCAGGTAGAGCCCCTCGTCCTCGCGGTAGAAGATGTAGAGCACATCTTCCCCGTTGGGCGCCCGCACCGAGCCCTCGTAGCGCATGCCGGCCGTGTCGGGGTCGACGACGCGCGCGCCCGCGGTGGCGACGTAGTGGCCGCCGGGGAAGAGGATGCCCTGGTCCTCCGGCAGCAAGAGGCAGGCGCGGCCGATGGCGTCGATGCGCGTCACCGACTTGTTCAGTGTATTGTACACTAGATAGCGCGCGCTCTCCTCGCGGTACGGGAGCACCTTGAGCAGGATGAGCGAGCCCACCTTCGCGTAGGAGATCTCGGCGTCGTCGAGGGTCTGGTTCGGGTCGGTCACCGGCTCGCGCCACACGCCGCGGCCGTCTTTGGTGTTGTTCTCGACCTTGATGGTGAGATCGCCGCCTACGGTCTCGACGAACACCTCGTCGAGCACGCTCACGTGCGGGTGCGCGCCCATCACCTGCTGCTCGCGGCCCGTGCGCGTCCACGTGAAGGCGAACCCCGGCGGCGGCACCACGTCCTCCTCGCCGCGCGCGTCGATGTACGTCACGCGGCCGCGGCCGTCGATCCCGAAGCGGAGCACCCGCACGTCGGAGAGGCGCTCGCCGATCTGCAGCACGATGCAGAGGCGCTTGTCGGTCTTGGTGAGCTTCAGGACGCGCGCCTCCTTCGCGTACCGGAAGGCGTTCGAGAAGTCGTTCACGAAGGCCGGATCGGCGAGGAACGTGCCCTCGAGCGACACGGGCTCGAGCCCCTCGCCGGCCTCCTGGCCGTGGTCGAGCTTGTAGAGCGAGAAGATGTCGGCCACCGACGGCTGGCTCTTCATGCCGAGCACGACGTTGAAGGCGAAGAGGAGCATGCCCCCCACCGAGACCATGTCGCGCGGCTGCGCGGCGTTCTCGGTGCGCACGCGCGTCGACTGGACGAGCTCGAGCTCCGAAGAGCCGAAGAGGGCCTTGCGGGCGGCGTTCAGGCGCTCCGCGCGGGCGCCGAGCTCGTCGACGTGCCCCACGAGGCGCTGCCGGACGACCTCGTAGCTGCCCGCGTCGAGCTCGCCCGTGCCTGGCTCCCCGGCCGCAGGGCCGGGCTTTTTGTTCTCCACCATGGTGACCTAGGAGGCTGGTGTTCTTCGTCGAAAGACCCACTCCGGGCCGCGCGGAGCTCGCCGCGGAGAGGGAGGGCCCCCGAAGAACCACGCTTTTTTGGGGGGGAGAGGCGCGAGCCTCTCCCTGATGACCAGGAACGACGGAGCTTGGTGTTTGAAGAACACCGGGCTCCTAGGCGCCCGCCTGGGGGTCCTTCTTCACCATGCCGAGCAGGGCCTTCTTCGCCTCCTTGTCGCCTCGCGAGAAGCGCTCGATGAGGCCCGCGAGCTCCGGGTCGAGGGACGAGTCGCCCGTGAAGTCTCGGGCCACGGCGCGGAGCGTGGGGCTCTCGCCGAGGGCGCCCTCGATCGACTGGCCGACGCCGATGGCCTTCACGTAGCGGTCGAAGAACGCGCCGTCGCCGCCCACGATGTTGAACTTCGCGTTCGCGAGCGATCGACCGAGCACGTCGGCCTGCGCGAGCGCCTGCTCCTTGCGCGCCTTGATGCCCTCGAGCTGCACCGTGCGGTCGCGCTCGAGCGTGAGCCGGAACTCCTCGTGCTCGCGCGAGCTCACGTCGAGCACGCGCATCGCGTCGGCCTTCTCGCGGATGCCGGTGGCCTCGGCGGTCATGCGCTCGCGCACGACGGTGGCCTCGGCGAGCCCTTGCCGCTGGAACGCCTCGGCCTCCGCGGAGCGCACCGCCACCTTGGCGAGGCCCTGCTTCTCGTCGCCCTGCGCCGCCGCGGCCATCTTCTCGAGGGTCACGCGCGCCTCGACGAGGCCCTGCTTCTCGAGGGCCACGGCGTCGGCCTCGCGCACCCGCGCCTGGGCGAGCCCCTTCGCGGCCTCCTCGGCCTGCACGCCCTCGGCCATGCGGATCTTGGCCCGCGCCACCTTGTCGGCGGTCTCGAGGTCGGCGTCGGCCACGAGCATGCGCTCGCGGGCCTTGTGCTTTGCGGCCTCCTCTTGCGCCTCGGCGCTCTTCACGAGCTTCACCAGGGTCTCTTGGGCCTGCGCCTCCGCGGCGAGCCGCACGACCTCCTTCTCGCGCGTGGCCTGCGACGTGGTGCGGAGGTCCTTGATGAGCTCCTCCTCCACCGCCACGGTCTTGTCGACCGCGATGCGCGTGCGCACGACGTCGGCGATCTCCTTCTTCTGGAGCTCGAGGTCCCGATCGCGGGCGAGGACGGCGATCTGCACCTCGCGCTCGCGCCCCACGGCCTCGAGCTGGCGAGCCTTCTCTACACGCTCGGTCTCGATGCCGATCTCGCGCTCGCGGTTCTTCTGGGCGACGGCCACGCCGCGCGCCTTCACCTCGCCGGCGACCGCGACCTCCTCCTCGGTCTTCTGGCGGAGCAGCTGGGTCTTCTTGTGCTCCTCGAGCGCGAGGCGCGCGGCCTCGTTCTCCTCGCGGGTCTTCGCGACCGAGATCTCGCGGTCCTTCTTCGCCTCGGCCTCGGCCTTGCGCTGCTCGAACCTGAACATCGCCTCGTCGGCGTTCAGGTTCTGGCTGCCCATATCCATGCGCTCCTTCTGGCGGAGCTCGTTCGTCTGCACGTTGCGCTCCACGGTGAGCGCGGTGATCTTTCGAATACCCTCCGAGTCCATGATGTTGTCTCGGTCGAGCGCCTCGAGGGGGGTCTGCTCGAGGTAGTCGATGGCGGCGTCGTCGAGGATGAACCCGTTCAGGTCCTTGCCAATCTCCTTGATGATGGCGTACTTGAACTCGTCGCGCTTCGTATAGAGCTGCTCGAAGTCG
>CAZHGG010000115.1:7673-10664 GCA_964531755.1 uncultured Polyangiaceae bacterium | reverse complement strand
ACACCAACAACGACGGCGCCCTCGACCCGAGCGAGCTCGCGGTGCTCTGGAATGCGCCCAACGGCACGACGCGCACCTCGCTCGCCACCTACGTCGACGCGAAGGGCGCGTTCACCCCCGCCTTCCACGAGGCGCACGCGAAGGTGCTCGCCCGGCACGGCGGCGACCTGGGGAAGCCCCCAGCCACGCCGGCCGAGGTCGCGCGCCGCGCCGCGGTCGTGAAGGAGCTCGCGCAGGGGCGCCCCACGCTCGTGCTCACCGATTTCACCGGCGCAAGTGCAGGTGAGGCGGCGTTCCTCGACCATCTGCTCGCCGCGGTCGCCGTGATCGAGCGCCTCTACCAGACGCAAATGGGCACGTACGGGCTGCGCGGGCAGGTGCCCGAGGGCGACACGGCGAGCCTGGCGCTCTTCTTCCGCAACCAGGGGCCGCGGTGCGAGGCCCCCGCGACGCAGCACGACCCCGCGTGCTCGGCGCTCCCGGGCGGCGCGACGGCGAAGACCTCCGGGCTCTACCCCGCCAGCGAGCTCGCCAAGCCGAAGTTCTGCGAGGCCCTCGCCAAGGCCGACAAGGCCCTGGTCGACCCGTTCACGGTCGTGGTCGCGGGCGAGGGGGGCGCGCTGAAGGCCGTCCCCTACCATCAGCATTTCGCAAGTGATTTCAAGATCATATCCACCGAGCTCCGGGCGGCCTCCGCGGCGCTGGGCGCGGAGGAGGCGAGCCTGCGCGCCTACCTCGAGGCGCAGGCGAAGGCCTTCGAGGACGGCTCCTGGTTCGCGGCCGACGAGGCGTGGGCGAAGATGGGCGTCAAGAACTCGCGCTTCTACCTGCGTATCGCCCCGGACGAGGTGTACGCGGAGCCGTGCAGCACGAAGGCCCTCTTCCATGTGAGCTTCGGCCTCATCAACAAGAAGTCGATCGCCTGGCAGGACAAGCTCGATCCGCTCAAGACCGAGATGGAGAACGCCCTCGCCGCGCTGGCCGGGCGCCCCTACAAGGCGCGGTCGGTGTCCTTCAAGCTGCCCGACTTCGTCGACATCGCGCTGAACGCCGGCGACTCACGCAACCCGTTCGGGGCCACCATCGGGCAGTCGCTGCCGAACTTCGGGCCGGTCGCCAACGAGGGGCGCGGCCGCACGGTCGCCATGACGAACTTCTACACCGACCCCGACAGCCTCACGGCGCAGCGCTCGGTGGCGGAGTCGCTCTTCTGCAAGTCGGTGATGCCGAGCTACACGACCGACCCCGAGCCGCAGCTCATGAGCACGGTGCTCCACGAGGCCGCCCACAACCTGGGCCCCGCCCACCAGTACAAGGTGAAGGGCAAGATCGACCGCGACCAGTTCGGCGGCCCGCTCGCGAGCACGCTCGAGGAGCTCAAGGCCCAGAGCGCGGCCCTCTACTTCACCGACTGGCTCGTCACGAAGGGCAAGATCACGCGGGCCGAGGCCGACCTCGCGCACGTGCGCGACATCGCCTGGGCGTTCGGCCACATCTCCCGCGGCATGTACACCGACGACGGGCACCCGAAGAACTACAGCCAGCTCGCCGCCATCCAGCTCGGCGTGCTGATGAGCAAGAAGGCGGTCACCTGGAACCCCGCCGAGCCGGCCGCCAACGGGAAAGACACCGGCTGTTTCTCCATCGATCTCAAGAAGTTCCCCGACGCGGCGCTCGGGCTCATGCGCGAGGTGGCGGGCGTGAAGGCCCGCGGCGACAAGGCCGCCGGCGAGCGCCTCGTTCGCCAGCACGCCGGTCCGTTCCGCGGCCCGGCCATCCCGCTGCACGCGATCATCGCCGAGCGGGCCCTGCGCGAGCCGAAGCCGAGCTTCGTGTACTCGCTCAAGCGCTGAGCGGGCGCGGCGGGCCGCACGACGGATTCTTGGTAGACTCGGCGCGAGGTCCCATGCGCCCCCTGAAGCTCTTCGCCCCCATCCTGCTCGCGAGCACCGCCCTCGGCTGCGCCGCGATCCCCGTCCACATGCACACCGAGACCACGATGGTCGGCGCCGACGGCAAGGTGGAGCACACGAGCCGCGACTGGGAGGGCACGCTCGACCAGCTCCCCGGCGAGCTCGCGAAGGCAGGGGCCGAGCTCGGGCAGGTCACGACCAAGCTCGCCAAGCAGCTCACCGACGTGCCACCGCCCGGGAAGGTGAAGCTCCGGGACCTCGGCCCCGGGCTCGAGCGCTACGAAGCCGACGCCGACACGAACTTCCTCCTCGCCGCGAAGACCGAGGGCGGCGAGAAGGAGGAGTTCGAATACGTGCGGCTCGGCGTCGACTCCTACGACGAGTTCTTCCGCACCGCCCAAGAGCTCCACGCGCTCACCTGGCAGGCCACCCAGACGACGTCCCACATGCGCCAGTTCGCGGGCCGCGCCATGAAGGAGAAGCTCTCGCCGGGCGCCGATCTGCGCGCCGCCGTCTCGAAGGCGAGCGGCATGAACCCGCAGGCCAAGACCAAGCTCACCGGCCTCGCCGACATGAGCGTCGTGCTCGGCACCCTCGTCCCTCAGATGGCGGCGAAGACCGCGAGCCTCGTCTCGGCGGGCGAGAAGCTGGTGGCCGGCGCGCCGACTTCGCTCACGAACCCCAAGCTGGTGACCCACCTCGGCCTCGTGAAGAAGGGGCTGCTCGCGAGCGTCGCCGTCGTGCGCGAGTCGGGTGCGGCCATGGTGGGCCTCGGCGCCGACCTCGCGCCATTCGCGAAATCGGCCTCCCTCACGCCCTGGGACGCCACGCACCCCGACCTGGCGGGCGCGCTCGCCGGGCCGGAGCCCCGGGAGGTCGCGCTCCTCTCCGCGTCGGCGCCCGAGCGCCGCTGAGCTCGCCGGGGCGTCGCGCAAATCGTCTCGCTCGAGGGAAGGAGGCCCGCTCGGACGCGTAGGACAGGCCGCGGCGGGGGGGGGGGGGGGGGGGGCGCGCCCGCCCCGCGCACCCCCCCCCCCCCCCCCGCCCACCGGGGGGGGGGGGGGGGGGGGGGCCGCCC
>CAZHGG010000115.1:0-7663 GCA_964531755.1 uncultured Polyangiaceae bacterium | reverse complement strand
GGCGGGCCGAGTGGGGACCGGACCGCGAGCGCGAGGCCACCGCGCCAGCCGCTTAGCCGAGGGGCGGGCGGAGGAGGCCTCGACGCCTGCGAGCCGGCCCCCACTCGGCCCGTCGAACCCGCGCGCGGCTGCGCGCAGAGGCCGTGCTACTCCTCCGGGTCGTGCCCCCCACGCCGCCCTACCCGCCCGTCGAGCCGGAGCGAACCGCCGTCGCGTTCCCCGATCCCCGGCGGCTCGGGCGGCGAGAGGTCGCCGCGATAGGCGAAGACTTTCGCCCATTTACGATCCTGCATGCGTACCGGAGCGGCGTGTTCCCGTGGCCCCACACGTCCCCCACGGGCGACCCGATGGTGCTCTGGTTCTCGCCAAATCCCCGGGCGATCTTCCCGCTCGAGGAGGCGCCGCGGTGGTCCCGGAGCCTGCGCCGGACGCTCCGCCACCACCCGTACCTCGTGACCCTGGACGAGGCGTTCCGCGAGACCATCACGGCCTGCGGCGAGACCCGCGCCGAGACGGGGACGTGGATCACCCCGGCGCTCCTCGAGGGCTACGTGCGCCTGCACGAGCTCGGGTGGGCTCACAGCGTCGAGGTGTGGGACACGCGCTCAGGGCCGCGGCGCCTCGTCGGCGGCATCTACGGCGTGGCGATCGGGGGCGCGTTCGCGGGTGAGTCGATGTTCCACCGCGAGACCGACTGCTCGAAGCTCGCGTTCGCCAGCCTCGTGGGGATGCTCCGCGCGGGCGGCTTCACGCTCTTCGACGTGCAGGTCATGAACCCGCACCTGGCGTCGCTCGGCTGTGAGGAGATCCCCCGCGACACCTACCTCGATCGGCTGACCGTCGCGCGCGAGCGCTCCGCCAGGCTCGCGGCGCCGTAGCCCGCGTCACAGTTTCGTCGGCCGGCGCGATGGAAGCGAACCTCCGCGTCGTCTCGTGCATCGGAGGGTGCGCGGGCGCCGCAGCGTGCGCACGATTCTGGGAAGGATTGGCAGATCGAGCGCGTTGGTCAAACGTGGTTATGGTCCGAAGCGGTCTTGGCGTCCTGGCCTCTCCGCACGAATGGCCCAAGATTGGTGTGCGGCCTCGGGTTCTCTCCAAGACCCGGGCACCTCCCCGCTCGCTCGTGGAGTAACGACTTGAAAAAGCAGCAGAAAACCCCCGTCATGTCCACCACCACCATCACTGCCCCGCCGTCAGCGAGCGAGGGCGCAGAGGCCGTCGATCTCTATTTCCGGCGCATGGCCCGGGTCCCGCTGCTCACGCGGGAGGGCGAGGTCGAGCTCGCGATGCAGATCGAAGAGGGGGAGCGCGCCACGGTCGAGACCATCCTCGACTCCGAGGCCGCCTCGCGCGAGCTGGCGGCCATCGGCCAGTCGCTCGAGAAGGGCCGCCTCAAGCTGCGCGACGTCCTCCGCAACGTCGAGGAAGAGGAGGCGTTCGACGACGCCGCCATCAAGCGCACCGCCCGCCTGCTCGAGCGGCCGTTCCTCGACCTCTACGTGAACCCGAGCCGCGGCGACGCGCCGAGGGCGCGCGCCAAGGTCCTCGCCGCCCTCGAGGCGGTGCGCCTCGACCAGGCCGTCGTGGCGCGCATCGCGCGGCGGCTCCGCGTGCTCGTGCAGGGCACGGGGTCGGCGACGGCCAAGAAGCAGCTCCGCCGCACCCTCGCCGACCTCAGCGCGAGCCGCCGGAAGGCCGAGCAGGCCAAGGGTCGCCTCGTCGAGGCGAACCTGCGCCTCGTGGTCTCGCTGGCGAAGAAGCACACGAGCCGCGGCCTGCAGCTCCTCGATCTGGTGCAGGAGGGCAACATCGGGCTCATGCGGGCGGTCGACAAGTTCGAGTACAAGCGCGGGTACAAGTTCTCCACCTACGCCACCTGGTGGGTGCGGCAGTCGATCTCGCGGGCCATCGCCGACCAGGGGCGCACGATCCGCGTGCCGGTGCACATGTTCGAGAACCTGCAGAAGCTCACGCGCACGAGCCGGTCGCTCCTCCAGGAGTACGGCCGCGAGGCCACCCCCGAGGAGCTCTCGGAGAGCACCGGGCTGCCGCTCGACAAGGTGCGCGCCGTGCTCCGCATCGCCCGCGAGCCCATCAGCCTCGAGACCCCGGTCGGGGCCGAGGGCGAGGCGAGCGTCGGAGAGTTCATCGCGGACGACGGCACGCACTCCCCGGACGACGCCTACGCCAAGATGCGCTTTCACGAGCAGACCCGGCAGCTCCTGAAGACGCTCACGCCCCGCGAGGAGAAGATCCTGCGGCTGCGCTTCGGCATCGACGAGCCGCGCGACCACACCCTCGAGGAGGTGGGCGAGTCGTTCGCCCTCACCCGCGAGCGGATCCGCCAGATCGAGACCAAGGCCCTGCGAAAGCTGCGGCTGCCGTCCGAGCACCGCCGCCTGCGGACCTACCTCGACAGCTAGGCTCGACAGCGAGGCGGGGCGAATGCGCGGGGCTGGCCGTGCTAGAACGTGGGCATGTCGCGGCGCACACGCATCGAGGCCACGCTCACCCAAGCCTTCGCCCCCACCCACCTCGAGGTCATCGACGAGAGCCACAACCACGCCGTGAAGCCGGGCGCCGAGTCCCACTTCAAGGTCGTGGTCGTGGCGCCCGCCTTCGCCGCGAAGAGCGGCGTGCAGCGCCACCAGCTCGTGTATGGGGCGCTCCAGGGCGAGCTGAAGAGCGGTCTCCACGCCCTCACCATCACCGCGCGCACCCCCGACGAGTGGTCCACGAGCCCGGTCGCGCTCACGTCGCCGCCGTGCGCCGGCGGCGCGAAGTGAGCCGCGCCGCGGGTTTCTTGCGGAGTTTCTAGCTAGTTAGCGGCGTTCGGGGTGGGGGTGGCGGAGCGAAAATCGGCCCCGTTGTTGTTCGTGTCGGTGCCGTTCGGCACGCGCTGCACCGACTTGCCCTGCCCGCCGGGCGTGGGCGCGGGGTTGGTCTCCGTGAGGACACGGTTGCCAGCAGCGATGGTGCCGTACCCCACGCTGTCGACCTTGGTGTCGATCTTGTCGAACAGCCCCACCTGCCCGTCGTCGGCGGCGAGCTTGCCGGCCGAGTAGGTCGCGTTCTTCGGGCCGGTGAACGACGTGTGCGCCACGACGAAGTACCCGCCGGGGAGGAGCTTGTGGCTGACGAGGCCGGTGTAGAACGTGGAGGGCGTGCTGCCGCTGGAGGAGCTGTACTTGAGCGACCAGCCCTCGAGCACGACCTCGCAGGGGGTCGGGTTGTAGAGCTCCACGAACTCGTTGTCCGCGCCGGTGCCCTCGGTCTGCACCTCGTTGATGACGATCTTGTTCGTGCAGCCCCCCGCGTCGGGCGGCGGGCCGCTGTCGACCGGGAGCACCACGTCGGGAGGCGGGGTCACCACGTCCTTCACGGGGGCGTCGGCGCGCGCGTCAGGTGTGCCGGTGCCGGTGGCCGGGGGCACCACGGCGCCGTCGACCTCGGTCGGGTCGGTCGGGGAGTCGTCGACGATGCCTACCGCACACCCGACCGCCGAGAGGACCCCTGCTGAGATGGCTGCGCTCGTCTTGACCCAGGCAGCGAGGCGGCGTCCGCCCGGAAAACCACGCATGACGCCTCTCTAGCAGGACGGGCGCTCAGTGGCGAGCGGGGCGGGAGCGCGACGCCTCCCACCGGAGGATGTCGCGCAGCGCGTCGGTGAACGCGAGATGCAAGCCGCGCCGATCGAGATCACTCCCGGAGGCCGCGCCGGCGCGGCGCTCGCGGGAGCCGTCGGCAGCCGCGGGGTCTTGGTTGGTGCGCATAGTGGTCAGGGGTCCTTGTCTGAAGATCGGCGTCTGGTGCGAGCCTCGAACGAGAGGCATCATCCCTCAAGAACAACGACCTTCAAGGAGTATTTCGGGCAGGGGGTCGTTTTGAGGCGCCGATGTCGCACCTCGCGGGCGTGCGAGGCAGCGCCCGCTACACGAAGAAATCGGGGATGAGCTCGGCCCCGGGCACGGACGCGTACTTCGAGAGGTCGGTGACCCCGATCGACCCGAGGACGTCGTCGTCGATGTAGAACTGCCCGGTCGCCTCGGTGCTCTTGCGCGTGAGGATGACGTGGGCCGCGTCCGCCATGATCTCCGGCGTGCGGCTCCCTCGCATCGTGTCGTCCCCGCCGAGCAGGTTCTGCACGGCCGCGGTCGCGATGACGGTGCGCGGCCACAGCGCGTTCACGGCGATGCGCTTGCCGCGGAGCTCTTCGGCCATGCCGAGGACGCAGAGGCTCATGCCGAATTTCGCCATCGTGTAGGCCACGTGCGGCGCGAACCACTTGGCCTCCATGTTGAGCGGCGGTGACAGGTTGAGGATGTGCGGGTTCTCTGCCTTGGCGAGGTGCGGGATGCACGCCTGCGAGCACGCGAAGGTGCCCCGCGTGTTGACCTGGTGCATGAGATCGAAGCGCTTCATGGGCGTCTCGAGGGTGCCCGTGAGGCTGATCGCGCTCGCGTTGTTCACGAGGACGTCGATGCCGCCGAAGGTGTCGACCGCCTTCTGCACCGCCGCGGCGATCTGCGCCTCGTCGCGCACGTCGACGAGGCACGGGAGCGCCTTCCCGCCCGCTCTCTCGATCTCCTCGGCCGCCGTGTAGACGGTGCCAGGCAGCTTCGGGTGGGGCTCCGCGGTCTTCGCGGCGATCACCACGTTCGCGCCGTCGCGCGCCGCGCGGAGCCCGATCGCCTTGCCGATGCCGCGGCTCGCGCCGGTGATGAAGAGCGTCTTGCCTTTCAGGGTGGACATGGCGGAAGTGAACACCTGCGCGCAGGTGGGGTCAACGACAGATCCTTCCGCGCGCACGCCCGTTTGACGGACACTCCACGCCGCCGCCGCCGCGCGGCGCGCCACCCCGCCTACCTCCCCACGAGCGCGCCCCTCGCGGCCGCCAAGGATCTCGATGAAACACGCCGGCCTCGCCACCCTCCTCGCCGCCACCTCCGCGCTCGCGGCCATCTCGCTCCCCGCGTGCGGCGAGCGCGTCATCATCGTGCAGGCGCCCGCGCCCGTCACCTCCGCCGCCACCACGGGCGCGAACGGGCAGCCGCTGCCGCTCGCCACGGGCACCGCCACGGCGGACCCCGGGGAGTGGGGCATCCGCGACCGCACCTCGGAGGAGGAGCTGGCCGCGACCGTCGCCAAGGTCGTCGCCATGCCGAACGACTCCGACCTCCGGGCGCGCGTCGCGCGGCGCGGCCTCTCGGTCGTGAACGTCGCGTGGGAGGACACAGGGCGCTCGATGGGCTCGTCGGTAGGGCCAAACATTTCGGACCTGTCGCTCCAGGTCCGCACGCGTGACGCCCGTGGCGGCTTCGGCGGCGCGGTCATGCCGGTGGTCCGCTTCCCGAACTTCTCCGATCGCACCGGCGACGTGCCCTCGGACAAGTTCTTCGTGCGGGTGGGAAACGAGAAGGCCGGGACGCTCGCGACCGTGCCCCTCCGAGACGTGCTGCAGAACCTCCGCAGCTTCGTCAGCATGCCCTCGAGCATTCAGGGGAGCGGCAACCTGCTCGCCGGGCGCGACTCGCACTTCCTCGTGAGCGCCCAGGCCGTGTTCCTGCCGATCCCGAAGACCGGGAAGGCCGAGTTCAACCCGGTCCTCTTCAACTACCAGTCGTCGGTGGGCGCGCCGGCGGTGCTCACGCTCCTCGTGACGCGGCAGGGCACCAGCGTCAGCGTCATCGAGAACCGGCCGGAGGACTCGACCGCGGCCGGCTGGGGCCAGGAGCTCTACTTCAACAACCTCGGCCAGCGCGCGGCCTTCACCGCCGAGCGAAAGTCCGACGTAGCGCAGCGCATCGCCGCGCAGGGCGGGCCGAAGACCGAAGACGACAAGTCCGCGCTGGCCAAGGGCGCCGACGTGCTCTTCCTCGTGCAGGTGCCGCTCGTTCACGCGCAGCCGCGTCGCCACTTCGGCCCGCCCATGCCGGGGGCGGGAGGCATGGCGCCCCCGCCCGCCTCGGCCCCCGCGAAGGGCGCGGCGCCGGCGGAGGCGGAGGATCGCCGCAGCGACGTCGAGCAGGCCGTGCTCGGCCATGGCCCGAACCTGGGCCCGTACAACGAGGGCCGCGGCCTGCGCCTCGAGCGCGACACGCGCTTCCCCGTGCGCATCACGGTGCAGTTCTACAAGGCGACGAGCAACGGCGTGGTGAGCGACACGGATCTCGACAGCATCTCCCGGTCGATCGGGAGCGTCTACGAGCACGCCGAGTTCGTGGGCTCGCTCGTGCTGCCGGAGGGCGATCCGCGGCGCCCGACCGCGTGGCAGCGCGTGCCGCGCGAGTGGTTCCCGTGGTGAGGCGCGCTCAGCGGCGACGGCGAAACGAGATGACGCTCCCCACACTCCCGACGGGCTCCGGCTCCGGATCGTGGGGGGGCAGAGCCTCCACCAAGCGCTCGATGAGCGGGAGGGCCTCCGCGGCCGATCGCTCGGCGCGGAGCTCGTCGAAGGGCCCGTCGAACGCGAGCACCAAGAGGTAGATGCCCAGGAACGAGACTACGTAGAGGCCGTGCCCCTCGGTCGACTCGACGTGGCGGAGGTGGTGGCCGCGGTTCACCTGGGCGGTCTCCGCGAGCGCGCGGGCCCGCTCGATGGCGCGGTCCCCCGCCTCGAGGCGGCGCGCGCCCTCCGCCGCGGAGCGCTCGATCGCGAAGACGACCTCGGTGTTCTCGGCGGCGAGCGTGTCGGGGTCGATGAGCTGCCGGCGCGAGAGGTCGGCGCGCGGCGGGGCCTCGCGCGCGAGGGCGCTCGCCCAGAGCACCGGCGACCGCGCGTCGATGACGAGCGCGTCCACCGCCACCGCCCGCGCGGCGAGCGCGCGGAGCTCGTCGGGGAGCGACACGGGAGCCCGGCCGGAGGACGGCAGGTGCTCGAGCGAGCTCGCGAACGTGTGCGCCAGAATGTCGAGGCGGCGCGCGAGCGCGGCGCGATCCGGCGGGACGACCACGAACGACGCGACGAGGTGCCTCCCACCCGGCAGCGTGGTCACGAGCGCGTTCGGCGCCTCAGGCTCGGCGACCGCGACGTCGAGCACCCGCACGTCGTCGGCGGCGAGCTCGCGACGGACCAAGGCAATCAGGCGTTCGATCACCGGGTCCTGGGCGCTGTCCTTCACGGCTCTGGCGTAGCACACGCGGCCGACCACAAGGAACCCCCGCGCGGCGCGCGGAACACGCTACGCTGGTGGTGCCCGTCGCGGACGACGACGACTCCAGGGAGCCCGTGAGCGCCGAGAAGCCAGCCAAAGTCCCGGGGTCGCGGCTCGCGCGGCTGGCGAGCCTCGCCAGGCTGGGCGTCCGCACGGGCGCGAGCGCGCTGCGCGGCGACGACGGCGCCAGCGCTGCGGAGAAGGCGGCCGAGGTGCTGGGCAACCTCCGCGGGCTCGCAGCGAAGGTCGGGCAGATGGCGAGCTACGTCGACGGCCTGGTCCCCGAGGGGCAGCGCGACGCGTACGAGGCCTCGCTGCGCGCGCTGCGGTCGCAGGCGCCTCGCTCGTCGCCCGCCGAGATCCGCGGCGTGGTCGAGGCCGAGCTCGACGCGCCGATCGACCGGCTGTTCGTCTCGTGGGAGGACACGCCGGTCGCGAGCGCCTCGATAGGCCAGGTGCACCGCGCGACGCTCCACGACGGGCGCGTGGTCGCGGTGAAGGTGCAGCAC
>CAZHGG010000114.1:0-10690 GCA_964531755.1 uncultured Polyangiaceae bacterium | reverse complement strand
CGACGCGGGCGCGGGCGGTCCGGGCGGCTGCGTGTCGGGCGCCGCAGGCACGCACGCGGCGCGGTTCAAGTGGGTCGGCTCCGGGCCGTCCTCCACCGCCAGCGTGAGCTACGAGCTGAACAACCTGCCGGACACTTCGCGCTGGCGCGCGGGCGCGTACAGCCGCTCCGGCGTGGGCTACGTGCCACGGTTCACCGACACGTTCCTCGGCGTGGGCGGGCTCGAGATGGGCGGCACGGTGTTCATCGACGTGGAGCTCAGCACCGCGATGCTCTCGTCGCTGCGCCGGGTGACGCTCGCCATCTTCGGCCGGAGCTTCAACACGACCGCGTCGGGCTCGTTCTCGTGGATGACGTTCGACGGCGCGGGCGCCGCGCCGAGCGGCCTCGTCTCCAACGTGGCCCCGTACCGCTGGTACAGCGTCGACGCCACCGCCGCCTTCCGGCCCGGCAACCCGGGCGTGCTGCTCCGCATCAGCCCCGGAGGCCCCTCCGGCACGCTGATCGTGAGCCGCGTGGAGCTCTGCTTCGACGCGTCGCGGTGAGCCGACCTCGAGTGAGGCCCCGAGACCGCAGCCCCGCGCGACCGAGCTTTCGCCGCCGCACCGCGGCCGCGCACTTCTGAAAGCCGCGGGCCGCCAAGTCCATGATGTGAATACCCAGGCCGCTGGCGCGCGGCTTGCTCTTGGCCCGCCGTGCCCAGGAAGCGAAAGCGGTCGTCCGGCGTCGCCAAGCGCGTGACGCGCGCGCGCGCGCACGCGTCGCCGGCGCCCGCGGCGGTCGCCGAGCCGCCCCGCGAGACGCTGCTCGCGGGCCCAGGCCTGACCGACGTCGACGATCTCGACGAGACGCTGGCGGCGATGAACCGCGCGGCGACCGACCACCCCCGGCGCACGGCGCTGGTGCGGAGGCGTGCGTAGCGCCAGGCTTGACACAATATTACCTTGGTCTTATTCCTCTTGGCGGAGGATTTTACCATGGAAAATTTATCTAGCTTCACGGCCTTCGTGGGACCACGCCGCCTCGCCCGCGGCGCCGTCGAGGAGGTCGTCCTCGCGGCCCGCGCCGCCGCCCGGGCCGACACGCTCGACCCGGCGCCCGGGGTGCTCATCTTCGAGGACGCAACGGGCACGCAGGTCGACTTCGACCTCGAGGGCACCGCGGCCGAGGTGCTCGCGAAGCTCGCGCACCACCCCCTCGCGCGCCGCGCCGCGCCCACCGAGCCACGGCGCACGGGCCCCGGCAGGCCGCGCCTCGGCGTCGTCGGCCGGGAGGTCACGCTCCTGCCGCGCCACTGGGAGTGGCTCGAGCGGCAGCCCGGCGGCCCCTCCGTCACGCTCCGCAAGCTCGTCCAGGAGGCGAGCAAGCGGGGCCAGGGCGCCGCCCGCGCGCGCCTCGCGTGGGAGGCGGCCGGTCGCTTCGCGTGGGTCGTCGCCGGCAACCTCCCCGGGTTCGAGGAGGCGTCCCGGGCGCTCTACGCGCATGACGCGGAGGGGCTCGCGGCGCGCATGGCGGAGTGGCCGCCCGACGTGCGCGCGCATGTGCTCGCGCTCGTCGCCGGAGGCGCGGCCGACGGCGACGACGAGCCCGCCCCCGCGCCTTGACGGACGCTCGATTTCGGCCCCGCGCGCGCGGGCGACGGACTACCCTGGCGGCGTGAACCGAATCCTCGTCGCCGTCGATTTCTCCGAGTCCTCCGACCTCGCGCTCGCGGAGGCCGCGCGCCTCGCCAGGCGGGGTGAGGGCGCCGCTCCCGCGCAGGTGGGCGTCTGCCACGTCCTGCCCAACGTCATGCCAGTGCACCCGCTGTTTCCCCAGCACACGGGGCGCTCGATGCTCGCGGTCGCCGACCTCGAGCACCGCGCGAGCCTCGCCGTGGGCGAGCGCTTCAGCGCGTGCGACGAAGACGCGGAGCGGGGCCCGCGCCTCGACGTGCTCGCGTTCGTCGACCAGGGTGACGACGAGGCGGCCGCGATCGTGGCGCGCGCGACGTCGTGGAGGCCGAGCGTGCTCGTGATCGGCAGCCACGGGCGCACGGGCCTCGCGCGGGCGCTCCTCGGCAGCGTCTCGGAGGAGGTCGCGCGCCGTGCCCCGTGCCCCGTGCTCGTGGCGCGCGGCGGGCACCGCGCGGGCCCGGTGATCGTGGCCACCGACCTGACGGAGACCTCCCTCCACGCGCTCCACGCCGCGGCGGCGGAGGCGAAGGCGCGCGGCGTGGGCCTCGTCGCGGTCTTCGCGCTCGACGTGCCGACGGACTTCCTGCCCTACGGCGTCCTCGCGCCGTTCGGGGTGTACGAGCAGACGCCGGGCGTGGACGACATCCGCGAGCTGCGCGCGGCCGCGACCGAGACGCTCACCACGTGGCTCGCCGCGGCGAAGGTGGAGGCCACGGCGATCGTGGTCGACGGCCGCGCCGCCAAGGAGACCGTGAAGCTCGCGGAGTCGCTCGGCGCGCAGCTCGTCGTGTGCGCGACGCACGCGCGCGGGGGCCTTGATCGCCTGGCGATGGGCAGCGTCACCGAATCCATCCTTCGACACGCCCATTGCTCCGTGCTCGTGGTACGCATGGAGAAGGACGGCGCGACGGCCTGACTCGCGGGGCGCGGCGCCTCGCGCACGCTCGGGAGACCATCAAGGTATGTGGAAGACCGAAGACGGCAGCACAGGCCGGCTCGTGCAGCTATGCGTCGGCTATTTCGTCTTCTACGTGATCACCGGCGTGGCGGTGAAATACTTCCAGGGCGTCGGCATGTCCGACATCGAGTACAACGTGTACTCTACATCCGCCGGCACGCTCACGGCGCTCGGCGTGACGATGGTCAACGGCTGGTACCGCCTCGAGACCTCGCAGCCGATCAAGTTCCTCGGGCGGACGGTCCCTGGCGAGCTGCGCTACATCATCCCGTCGGGCGTGTGCACGGCCGTGGTGATCCCGACGACCACCCTCATGTACTCGCTGAAGGGCGTCTCGGTGATGGTCGCGATGGTGATCATGCGCGGCGCGGTCATCGTGATAAGCCGCCTCGTCGACGCCGTGCAGATCCGCCAGGGTATCCTGAAGAAGCGGGTGTACGCCGAGGAGAACCTCGGGGTCGCGTTCGCGATCGCCGCCGTCGCGACGACCCTGTTCTTCTCGAAGAGCGGCGAGGGCCAGAAGCCCTTCTACGCGTCGGCCGCGGCGATGACCATCCTCGGGTCGTACGTGACCGCCTACGCGATCCGCATCTACATCATGAACTATTACAAGAACACCCGGCCGCCCGGCGTGAAGCTCGACAACAAGGGCTTCCTCGGCAACGAGCAGATCTCCGCGTCGATCACGCTCACCGTCGCGGCCGTGGTGCTCTACCACTCGCCGGGCTGGTTCGGCGCGACCTCACCGCTCGTGGGGCAGTTCGTCGGGGCCATTCGCACGCCCCGCCCCGACTGGGGGTGGGCGTTCTTCTCGGGGATCTCCTTCGGGGTGGTGGCGTTCTTCTCCGTCTTCATCTTCATGTTCAAGGGCCGCACGGCCACCTTCGCGGGGCTCGTCAACCGCCTGACGTCGCTCGTCGCGGGCACGACCGCGACGCTCGTCGTGTGGGCCCTGCTCGGAGGCAAGCCCCCGAAGCCGTACGACTGGCTGTCGCTCGGGCTCATCTTCGTGGCCGTGTACTTCCTCACCGCGGCCGAGAAGCGTCGCGCGGCGGAGCTCGCGCGCGGCTGACGCTGCGCTCTACGCGGGGTCGGGCGCGGCGGGGGTCTCGCGCAGCACGACGACCGTGCGATCGCAGTGCGCCACGACGCGCGTCGCCGTGGTGCCGAACACCTTCTCGAGCGCGGTGGCGCGGTGGGAGCCCAGGAGGACCATGTCGACGCCGAGCTCGGTGGCGAGGCGGCAGATGACGCGCCACGGCTCTCCCACGTCGACCACGGTCGAGTCGACGTTCTCGGCGGGCACCTGGTCGGCGAGGCCGCGCAGCTCGCGCTGGGCGTGCCTCACGAGCCCAGCGAGCTCGGGACCGAGCTCACGCCCTGGGAGGGTGAGCCCGTCCTCGGGCACGACCACGTGCAGGAAAACGAGCCGAGCGCGGTACCTCGCGGCGAACTCACGCGCGCCGTCGAAGACCGCTCCCGGAGTCTGGGTGTCGTCGAGGGCGACGAGCACACGCTTGGACGGGAGCGCCACCGCTCAGCGGAGCCTCGTCTCGAAGATCTCCGCGAGGACGCGGCACGCGTCCACGGTCGTGAAGACCCCGACCACGTGGTTGGCCTGCATGACGATCGCCGAGCCGTATTTGTGCTCGGCCATCTCGGCGGCCACGACGGTGAGGGGGGTCTCCGCGTCGGTGATGTACGGCGAGCCGCTCATCGCGTCCTCGACCGTGACGACGTTGGGATCCACGTCCTTGAGGGTCTCGATGACGTTCACGTCGCGCTGGCTGAGCATGCCGACGACCCGGCCGCCGTGCAGCACCGGGAGGTGCCGGATGCGGTGCTCCGCCATGACCTTGGAGGCCATCGCGATGGTCTGCTCCGCGCCGATCGTGTGCGGCGAGGTGCTCATGTATTTATGAATCGGGGGGACGGGCTTGCTCATGGTGACGTCTCCGAAGCAAGCCGTGTGCCGCCAGAGCGAGCGCGTCTTTCCGAGCCTCGCGGGCTCTTTCGCGCATCCGCTGCGCGCCCCGCGCACAACGTGCGGTCAGGAGACGCGGCGAAACCCGCGGGCCACGAGCTCGCGCTCGTAGCCCGGCAGGTGGGCCCGCCCCATGATGACGAGCGCGGCCGGGGGCCCGGGGTGGTCGCGGAGCATGCGGACCGTCCCGTCGGCCATCAGCGTGTCGCGGACCGTGACGAGCGCCACGGCCGGGTGGACGAGCCACGCCCACGAGCGGCGCCTCAAGAGCCACGCCGGCACGAGCAGGAGCAGGTGCAGCTCGAAGACGAGGGCGACCACTGTGAGGCCGGCCGCGGCGTCGGCGAGGGCCCCATGGTCGAGCACGGTCCGGAGGAGCATGAGGGCCACCTCGGTCCACGCGACGACGAAGAAGAGCGCGAGGTACACCGACGCGGCGTGCAGCGCCATCGGCACGACGTCGGTCTCCTCGAGCAGGGCCGTGTGCCCCTCTCGGCAGGCCCGCGCGTCCACGATCGTGCTGTCCTTGACGCGCCCGAGGCTGAGCGCACGGAGCGCCGCGCGCGGCGCGTGGATGAGCACGCCGAGGAGGCCGCCGAGGGCGACGCGGTGGCGCTGGAAGGTCTCGACGCCGCGAAGCTCGAAGCGCTCGACGACCGCCTTCCCGAGCTCCGAGGCGCGCGCGAGCTTCACGTGGGCCTCGCCGAGGGCGATCACGAGGCGCGGCGCATCGCCCGGCGACGCGAACGCGCGCACGGCGTAGCTGAAGGTCTCCGCGCGCGCGGCCTCCACGGCGCGGGCCGCCTCGCGGGAGAGCGGCGCGGGGGTCGGCGGGTCGGTCATCCCGGAGAGTGTAGACTCATGCCGACCGCGGCGCCCATGACATCCCTCGCGCCTAGGGGGCCGAGGGCGAGAGCAGGCTCTCGAGCGCGCTCTCGAGCTCCTCGATGCGCACGGGCTTCGTGAGGTACCGGTAGAAGCCGGCCTTCTCGCCGCGCCGACGATCGCGCTCGGAGGCCGCCGCGGTGAGCGCCACGACCGGGATGTCGGCGGTCTCGGGCAGCTCGCGGAGGCGCCGCAAGGCGTCGAGGCCGCTCATGCCGGGGAGGTTGATGTCCATGAAGACGACGGAGGGCAGGCGCGCTCGCGCGAGCTCGATGCCGAGCTCGGCCGTGGGCGCGGTGATGAGCTCGAGCTCGTCGTAGGCGGCGAGCGCGTCGCGCATGAACGCGACGTTGGCGGGGTTGTCCTCGACGTACAGCACGAGGCCGCCCGACACGCCGAGGCGTGGGCGGCTCCCCTGCCGCGGCGCGCTCGCAGGATCGGGCATGGCGTGCGCGGGCAGGTCCACCCAGAACTCGGAGCCCTGGCCGGGCTCACTGCGGAAGCCCACCTCGCCCCCCATCAAGCGGGCGAGCCGGCGCGTGATCACGAGGCCGATCCCGGTCCCCTCGATCGGGCCGGTCTCCTGACCCGCCCGATAGAACGGCTGGAAGAGCCGCTCCTGCTGCTCGCTCGCGATGCCAAGTCCGGTGTCCCGCACGAGCACGCGGAGCTTCCGCGGCTCGGCGCCCTCGACCGGCGCGACCTCGAGCTGCACGGTGCCCCCCGGCCGGTTGTACTTGAGGGCGTTCGACGCGAAATTCATGAGGATTTGGATGAAGCGGGTCCGGTCGACCGAGAGCATCGGCAGGTCGCTCGCGAGATCGGCGACGGTGAGCGACACGCCGGCGCGCGCCGCCGCCGGCGCCAGGGCGGTGGCCACCTCGGTGAGGGCCTCCGCCACGCCCACGGGCTCGGTCGAGATCGACACGCCGCCCGCCTCGATGCGCGCGAGGTCGAGGATGTCATCGATGAGGTGCAGCAAGTGCTCGCCGCCCTTGAGGATCTGGTCGACGCGCTCGCGGTGGCGGGGCGAGAGCGGCTCCCTCTTGTCGCGGCGCAGGAGCTGCGCGAAGCCGAGGATGGCGTTGAGCGGCGTGCGCAGCTCGTGGCTCATCGACGACAGAAACTCGCTCTTCGCGTCGCTCGCGGCCTCGGCGGCGGCCCGGGCCTCGCGGAGCTCTTCAGCCAGGCGGACGTCGTCGGTGAGGTCCCACACCGTCTTGACGATGCCGCCCTCGAGGGTGCGGCGGATCGTGATGCGCAGGCTGCGGCCGTCGCGCGTGCGGACGTCGAAGCCCGCCCCCAGCACGCGGCGAATGGCGAGGCCGTCCGTGAGGAAGCGCGCGCGGTCCGACTCGGTGCTGAACGCCAGATCGTGCATCCACGCGCGCACGGTCTCCTCGTAGCTGCGGCCGATGAGCGCGCCGGTGACCGAGCCCAGCAGGCGCCGGTAGACGCTGTTGCAGAGCACGAGGCGCTCCTCCGCGTCGAACAGCGCGAAGGCGTCTTGCGTGCTCTCGACGGCGCTGGCGAGCCGGTCCGCGGCGAGCTTCGCGGCCGCCTCGATGCGTCGGCGCTCGGTGACGTCCCGGATCGCGGCCGACACGAGCACCCCCCGGCTCGTCGTGACGGGGCTCAAGCTCACCTCGATCGCGAGCTCGGCGCCGTCGGCGCGGCGCCCGAACAGCGTGAGGCCGGAGCCCATCGGCCGGGCCCCGGGGCGGGCCGCGTACGCCGCCATGTGCGCGCGGTGCCCCTCCCGGAGGCGCTCGGGGAGCAGCACCTCGAGCGGGCGACCCACGAGGTCGGCGCGCGCGTAGCCGAAGAGCGCCTCGGTCTGCTGGTTCACGAGCGCGATGAGCCCGTCGCCGTCGACCACGACCATCGCGTCGGGGGCGGTGTCGAGCAGCTGCCGGTAGAGCCCCTCGAGCGAGGCGGGGCCGAGGTCTTCAGTCACCATCGTCGGGGAACCTCGCGTGAAACACGGCCCCAGGGGCCCCGTCGTCCACCCAGATGCGCCCGGCGTGGGCCTCGGTCACCAGGCGGCAGAACGTGAGGCCCAGCCCGCGTCCCCCCCGGTCGGGAACGGCGCCCGCGGCGCCGGACTGCACGAAAGGATCGAAGATCGACTCGCGGAGGCCCTCGGGGACGCCCGCCCCGGAGTCGGTCACGCGCAGCTCGACGCCGCCATCGTAGCGCGCGACCTCGACCGCGACCGCGCTGCCGCGCGGAGCGTGGCGGACGGCGTTCTCCACGAGGTTCGCCAGCATGCGGCCGACGAGCTCGGCGTCGGCCCAGAGCGTGGCGGTCGCGGTCTTCGAGGTGAGCGTGACGTCGCGCTCGCGCGCGGAGATCTCCAGCTCTTCGCACACCTCCGCCACGAGCGCCGCCGCGTCGACCCGCGCCTTGCGGGGGGAGAGCTTTCCCTCGTCGCCCTTCGAAACATCAAGCAAGTTGACGATCAGGCGCGTGAGTCGCCGCGCCTCGCGCCGAATGTGGCCGGCCGACGCGCGCGCCGAGTCGGAGAGCGTCTTGTCGCGGAGGAGGAGCTGCGCGTGGAGGTCCATGGCGTTGACCGGGTTCTTGAGGTCGTGGACCACGAACGCCGTCAGCCGCTCCTTCTGGAGCTGCACGCGCAGGAAGGCGGCGCGCTGGTCGCGGAGCAGCTCGTAGTGGGCGCGGAGCTCGGCGCTGGTGCGGCGCAGCTCGAGGGCGGTCTTCACGCGCGCGACGAGCTCGGCCGGCCGCACGGGCTTCGTGAGGAAATCGGCCGCGCCCGCCGCCATCGCCTGATCGAACGTGTCCACGTCGCGGAGGGCCGTGAGGAAGAGGATGGGCGTGTCGCGCCCCCCGGGAAGGGCGCGCATGCGCGCGCACGCGGCGAAGCCGTCGACCCCGGGCATCCGCACGTCGAGCACCACGCAGTCGGGGGCCTCGCGGGCGAAGGCCGCGACGCCCTCTTCCCCGCCCGCGGCCACGACGACCCGGTAGTCCTCGTCCTCGAGGGTGCTGCGCGCGAGGGAGCGGTTCGCCTCGTTGTCGTCGACCACCAGGACGGTCGCGGGGACGCGCTCGACGCTGCTCATCGAGGCTCCTGCTAGCACAGGCGACCGCAAGAGATCGACGCCCGGGGAGGCTCCGGGCGCCCGCCACCGGCCTTACGCCTCGCGCGCGCGCTCGAGGCGAGGTATAGGGGAGGCCGGCGTTTCTCCCCCGTAAGGTCGCATGTCTCGCAGCGAGAAGAAGATGGCACGGATCCTCGTCGTCGACGACGACGCCAGCGTGCGCGCCGCGCTGAAGGCGTTCCTCGTCGCCGAAGGCTACGCGGTCGAGGAGGCCGAGGATGGGCAAGCGGGGCTCGACCGTGCGGCCACGAGCCCCCCCGACCTGGTCGTGACTGACCTCGTCATGCCGCGAATGGACGGCATGGACCTCCTGCGGAAGCTCCGTGAGCAAGACCCGCACCTGCCCGTGCTGATGGCCACGTCCCAGCAAGAGCTGAGCGCCGCGGTAGCGGCGATGCGCGCCGGAGCCGACGACTACCTCACGAAGCCGATCGACCTCGACGCCCTGCTGGTGGCCATCGAGCGCGCCTTGCAGCGCGCGCACGTGCGCGTCGAGGCCGAGAACCTGCGCCGCCAGCTCCGCGAGCGCGACGCCGAGGGCCTCCAGGGGCTGATCGGCGCGAGCCCCGCGATGCAGAAGGTCTACCGGGTCGCGCGGCAGGTCGCGGGCTCGCGCGCCACCGTGCTCATCACCGGCGAGAGCGGCACGGGCAAGGGCGAGCTCGCGCGGGCCGTGCACACCCTCGGGCCGCGCGCCCAGCGGCCGTTCGTGCCGCTCCACTGCGCCTCGCTCGCCGAGTCGCTGCTCGAGAGCGAGCTCTTCGGCCACGAGAAGGGGTCGTTCACGGGCGCCGATCGGCGCCGAACGGGCCGCTTCGAGCAAGCGGACGGCGGCACGCTCTTCCTCGACGAGATCGGCGAGATCCCGCCCGCCACCCAGGTGAAGCTGCTGCGGGTGCTGCAAGAGCGCACGTTCGAGCGGGTGGGCGGCAACGAGACCATCACGGTCGACGTGCGGGTCGTGGCCGCGACCAACCGCGATCTCGCCGCCGCCGTGCGCGAGGGAAAATTCCGCGAAGACCTCTACTACCGCCTGAACGTCGTCCACATCGAGATGCCGCCGCTGCGGCTCCGCGGCGGCGACGTGGTGGTGCTCGCGAACCACTTCCTGCGGAGGTTCGCCCAAGAGAACCGTAAGCGCGTCGAGGGCTTCACGGAGAAGGCACGGGCGAAGCTCGCCGCCTCGCGGTGGCCAGGCAACGTGCGCGAGCTAGAGAACGCGATCGAGCGCGCGGTCGTCCTGTGCGAGGGCCCCACCGTGGACGCCGACGACCTGCCCTTCGAGGCGGCCGCCGAGACGCTCGGCGGGCTCCGCATCCCGGGCTCCACCATGGCCGAGATCGAGCGCTACGCGATCTTGCGCACGCTGGAGGCCGCAGACGGGTCCACCAGCAAGGCCGCGGATCTGCTCGACATCAGCGTGCGCACCATCCAGTACCGCATCCACGAGTACGGGCTCGCCCGGAGCCCGAAGCGCGCCGGCTCTTGAGCGCGCGGGCCAGGCGCTGACCGCGCGCGGCCGTCAGCTCGCGGCCGCGGGCGCCGGCTTCTCGCGCACGACGTACACCGAGCGATCCGCGTGGTTGACGACGCGCGAGGCCGTGGTGCCCATGAGGCGATCGAGCCCGCCGTAGCCGTGCGAGCCGATCACGATGAGATCGACGTCTTCGGTCTTCGCGGTGCGGCAGAGCACGTCCCACGCGGTGCCGATCTCGACGACCGAGCCCTTCACGAGGCTCGGCGGGAGCTTCGCGACGATGCCGTCGAGCACCTTCTTCGCGTTCTCGATGAGGATCCCGCTGAGGTCGAGGGTGCTCACCGCCCAGAAATGGGGGGGCACCTCGGGGGGCAGACCGACCGAGGTCACGAGCAGCAGCTGCGCGCCGAGCCGCTCGGCCATGCGCGCCGCCTGCTCGACGACGAGCGGGGTTCGCGCCGAGCCGTCCACGCCTACGAGGATTGTCGTCATGGGCCCCACTCTATCGAACCGGCCCGCCGAGCGCGAGCGTCGAGAGGTCGCCCGCTACTCGCTCGGCGCCGGAGGCCGCGTGGCAGTCCGCGCC
>CAZHGG010000113.1:8342-10700 GCA_964531755.1 uncultured Polyangiaceae bacterium | reverse complement strand
GGCCAGCTCGGCGAGCCTGCTCGCGGCCGCCGCGGACTCGGGCAGGGCGGCGGCCGAGCGCGTGCGAGGCGCGACGGCGGCGGCGTCTGCTTCGGCGGACGGCTCGTCGTGGCCCCCGCAGCTTGGGGCGACGCTCCCGAGGGCGAGAAGGAGGAAGAACCAAACGCCGCGACGAACCTGCATACTCACTCTCCACGTCGACGCTCTTCGCACGGAAGAGCGCGCCTACCTTACCCCACCGCGGCGTCGCGCGCCCCGAGGCGTGAGGCGCCCCGCCGGGCGGCTGGGGCGCCCGGTCGAAAGAAGTGCGTCAGCTTCCGTCGAGACCGACGCGAGGCGGGTGTCCGAGGAGCGAGCACCGGAAGCCTACTCTCGTCGTCTGAGGAGCGCAGCGACGAGGCCATCTGCCGCAGCGAGAGGATCGGCGGGAGATGGCGCGCTTGTTCCGGCCGGGCGGCTAAGGCGCCGCGGTCCCGCACGCGACAGGCGTCAGGGTCGCGACGTCGGCGCCCGCGGCGACCTTGCCCGCCTGCTCGAGCAGCGCCTTCACCGGGGTCGTGTCGAAGCGGGTGACCGCGGTCTCGCGCCGGGGCGAGGAGGCGCCGCCGCGGCGGTGCGACTGGATGCCGATGAGCCGCCCGCTGGAGGTCTCGACGACGGGCGCGCCGATGTCGCCCGAGCACGGCGCGCGGTCGAGGGTGATGCGCCCGTCCTCGCGCTCGATCACGCGGGCGCGCTTGACCTCTTTGCCGCCGTCGCAGCGGTCGAAGCCGAGGGCGTCGACCTTCGCGTCGGGCCCGGGCGCGCTCGCGAGCTCGAGCGGCTCGACCCACGCCGCCGCCTCGCTCAGCACGATCACCGCGAGGTCGACCGCGCGGCGCTTGCACGCGGGGATGACGATGTGGGACGCCTTCCGCTGCGCCCACGCGAGCGAGCCCGAGGCGATCTCGACGCGCACCTGGTCGCCCTTCTTCGCCGGGTCGAGCGCGTGCACGCCGACGTCTTGCTTGAAGCACCGCCGCGACGTGCCGACGAGGCGCGGGCCGAGCACCACGCCCGCGCACGTGACGTCGCCGGCGTGGACGTGCACCATCGCCCGCTCCTGCTTGGTGCTCACGAGCGGGTGCTCGGGCTCCGCGCCCTCGGGCTCCTCCGCGTCGTCGACCGCGGTGGTTGGCGCCACCGTGCCGGTGCCCGAGAGGCCAGGGCGCTCGTTGTTCACGAAGCCGACGCGGCCGCCGCAGCCACTCGACACGAGGAGCGCGAGGACGAGCGCCGCGCGTGAACAGCGCGCCGGCGCGCTCCGCGGGGACGAGCCGAGAGGGAAGGACCTGCGCGACGAGAGGTGCACGCGGCCAGCGTACGGGGATTCGGGAGAGGCGGCGAGATCTGTCGGCGACGGCGAACGCGAACGCGACCGCGGGGCGCTCATCGGAGAGCGGCGCGAGCGCGTCGACGTCGGTGGAGGGAGGGCCTGCCGAGCGGCGGGTGCCCTACAGCCTGGCCACGAGCGCGTCGCCCAGCTCGGGCCGCTCGACGTTGCCCAGCCACACGCTCCACACGGCCTTCATGAAGTCCACGCCGGGCACCGTGGTCGTGGCTGGGGCGGGCGCGTCGGTCTTCATCCACACGCGGGTGGTCTTGGTGGCGGCGGTATACACGATGACCACGGTGGAGCGCGCCTTCAGCGTGCCGGTGCACACGTCCACGAAGGCCGCGATCTTCGCGTCCGCGGTGTACGCATTGCGCGTGAACCTCCGCGCAGCGCGGTCTTCAGCGCCGCACACGGGATGTCGCGGTGCGCGTGCAGCGAGAGGCGCTTGTCGACGTCAGCGTCGATCACCCCACGACGGGTCTTCGCCGCGGGCAGCTTCCTCATCTCGTGGGTGACCGTGTAGTCCTTCGGGGGCTTCGTGGCCGCGCCCGCCGCGCCGGTCGGTGGGGGTGTGAGCGAGCGCGGCGTGGAGCCGGTGAGGTACCAGCCGCTGCGAGGCCGCTCGAACGCCGGCGCGTCGGGCGCCACCACCAAGCAGCCGAGGAGACCAGAGAGCGCCAGCAGCGTGCGAAGGCGGCGGAGACCAGGGTCCGTGGAGCGCGTGGGGCGAGAGCGGGGCATGGGGACTTCGTGGGGAGTCGTGGGGATCATAGGCCACTCGGTACAGTGGGAGGGCCGAGGGTGGAGCGGCGAATGCGAATGGCGCCGCTCAGGTACGTGATGTTTGGAGCCTGCGGGTTCGGCTTGTGCACCATCATCCACACCGAGTCGTCGTTCACCCAAATGGGGTAGAGCATCTGCACTCCCGGCTCGCCCTTGAACTGCCAGCCCATGCCGTCAGAGAGGCGAATGATGCGCGCTGT
>CAZHGG010000113.1:0-8242 GCA_964531755.1 uncultured Polyangiaceae bacterium | reverse complement strand
TGGACGCCCCAGTCCGCGAGAAACATCTCGCATCCTGCGCGACCGCTGGCGCAGGGCGCCCACGGAAGGCGACTCGCGCTCACCTTCGGGTCCTTGGCCATGCGCACCGCGCACGTCGCGGGCAGGCCTGCCATCGGCAGCCACTCGCCAGGAAGCGGCACTTCGCCCGTCCACGGGGCGGCGTCGGGCGGGGTCACCACCGGCGCGTCGACGCGGGCGTCGCGCGGGGAGGCGTCGCGTGGGGGCAGCGAGTCGCTCGCCTCACTTTGAGGCGGAGCGTAGCCGACGGGATGAGAAGACGTGCACGACACCACGAGCCCCACGCCAGCGCCCGCCGCGACGAGCGCTCCGAGCGCCCGCGCCGCTCGATCGCGGCGGGTCCGGCGTACGTCGCGGCTCATTGAAATACCCCCGTCCACCCGGCGTCTGCGGTGGAGTGGTAGGTGACGTTGGCGGGAATGTCGTTGTCGAACGCGAAGGGCACAATCTTCTCTTCGAGCACGCCCGGCCGCGTGAGCAGCAAGCCCTCGGGCGTGATCAGCGCGCCCATGCCGAGCGCCCCGGAGCCGGTGACGTAGGTCACCGGCTCCGGCGACAGCGCCAGGTCGACCGTGAGCGCCACCACCGCGAACGACTCCGGCCCCACGCTCGTGATGGCAAGCACACCGTCTTCGCTGATGGAGAGCTCAGCGCGCTGGGCGGTGCCCGCGTCGGTGAAGTCGACCACGAGCTCCACGGCCAGGTTGGTGAACACTCGGTAGAGGCTCACCTTGCCCGCTCCGCGACTCAGCAAGAAGTAGGAGTCGTCTTGCTCGCGGTACGCCGCGCTCGCGATCGTGCCGAGGATGTTCTCTGCGCCCTCCAGAGTGAAGCGCCGGCCCTCGCCGTAGGTGAGGTCGACCGTGCGCATGGCCAGCTTGTCGGGGGCGAGCGGGCTCGGCGCGTCGAAGAAGGCCACCTCGTTTCGCTTCGCCGACATGGCCACGGCGGGCGACGGGTCCGCGAACACGGCGGGGTCGCTCACCTCGAGCGCCCGAAAGGCCAGGAGATCGTTGGTATT
The DNA here is from genome assembly GCA_964531755.1 of uncultured Polyangiaceae bacterium. Taxonomy (GTDB): domain Bacteria; phylum Myxococcota_A; class Polyangia; order Polyangiales; family Polyangiaceae; genus JAAFHV01. Next base: position 7,182 of record CAZHGG010000113.1, on the reverse strand, counting down.
CCTGAAGAGCGTACCGACCACGGAGTGGTTGGCGAGGTTGTACACCACCGCGCGGTCAGCCCCGTTGTCGAGGCCGACGCCCTTGTCGGTGGCGGTGGCCACGCCGAGCGAGGTGTCGCGCAGCATCGCCTCCGCCTTCGGGGTCGCGAGCGACGGCATCGGTACCACACCGGCGTGCGGGCCCAGGTACTGCGCCACCGGGTTGACCTCGGGCTTGGGCACCGCGAAGGTGGCCACGAAGCCACACTGGAAGCACGGGGTGACGCGCGGCACGGGGAGCGTGCGGTCGGGCAGCACGTTTGCGAACGGCGCGGTGCACAGCTCCGGCGGAGGGTTCGGGTCGAACAGCTCGTAGAGGCGAAGCCGCGTGAGGTCTTGTCGGAGCTTCTTCGCAGTCTCCACAGGGTAGCCGTCGGACGCTGGCCGCGACGGGCCGAAGTTCTTTACCCACGACCAGACGAGCGGCTGCTTGATGAACACCTTCGGATCATCGTTCGAGTCGACCCCGATCCCGGTAAAGTCGAGGTCTTCCCAGTAGCGCCAGCCGAGCTCACGGTTGGCAGGACGGGAGGGCATTCCGCCAACGAAGGGGCTCGGGCGCGCGCCGTTCTCGTGGTCGCTGGGTAGATGGAACGTGCCGGCCCCGCCCGTCCCTGGCTCGCGCTCGGTGGCCGCGGGCGCGCCCCAGCGTGTGGGGTCGTCCGCGTGGACCGGGTGCCAGAGCGACGTCGAGGGGGAAGTCACGTTTCCGCGCGGGCACTCCAGGCCGACGCAGGTGTCGTCGCCGCTGACGCACTCGCACACCGCCATGCGCGTATTCCCGAGCTGGCGAGGCCCGCCCACGAAGCTGTTCGTGAGGATCACGTTGTTGGCGCGCGCCGGAGCCATGCGAAACACCGGCTCGCCGCACGGCGGAGTGTACCACTGGAGCGCCGTGCGCGTGCTCGACGCCGTGTACTCCTTGGTGGCGCTCTGCGTGATCGCCGTGACGGGGTTCGGGTTGCAGGCGTCGCCGGGGAATTTCATCTGCCAGTCCTGCGTGACGATGGCGCTGGACGTGTTGGGGGCCGCGGGCGCCCGCCAAGGCAGGGGTTGCCCGGCGAGCTGATTGAGCTGGTCGAGCTGGCCAAACGCGCCGTAGTTCTCTTGCAGCGGGTTAGGCACCGTGGGGCAGTTGTCGCACGCGTCGCCCACGCCGTCCCCGTCACTGTCGGCTTGGTCCGGATTGTACACCGTGGCGCAGTTGTCGCACCCACGCCCGTCCGCCACGTTGTCGACGTCGGTGTCGTCGGGGGCTCCGCTGCCGCGGTGGCAGTCGTAGCGAACCGCGCCACCGAGGCCGGCGTCGGTCAGCGTGCGGTCGAGCAAGGTCCATACGTCGCCGCGCTGAACGTTGCTGTAGGTCGCGACGTCGGCAAACGGACCGGTGGTCAGGGAGCTGGCGACGCCGCAGACCGTTGGCGGTTCAAAGGTTGAGTAAGGTGTTCCGGTGAACAGCGGGCCGCCCGAGTCGCCCGGAATGACCATGCCCGTCTCGGCGCTGCCCGGCAGAAAGGTGTTCTGCCAACGAGACGCACACCCGGGATCGCTGGCCGAGGTGCAATCGGCTGCCACGCTCTCGACCCAGTCCTCCGAGGACGCGTAGTTTCGCACGCCGCCGTTCGTGCGCGCTCCACTAAGGGGGTCCACCGAGGTAGGAGCGTAGCCGACATTCGTCCCCGTACCGCTCGCGTTGAACTCGCAGAGCGTTGAGCCCGCGACTCCACCGACCCGATGAAACGTCGCGACGTCGTAGGGGACCCGAGTGTCGAGGCGCACGATCGCCACGTCTCGGGCGTTATCATTCGAGTCTCCCGCGTCGACTGCGTGCGGATTCCGCGTGAAGTGGGACGGCACGAGGATCGGCTGCGACACGAGCGCCGTGTGCTCGAAGCGCGGGTTGCCCGTGGCAGTCGCGCTTCCAGTGCTCCCCGGCGGTTCGGGCGCCGCGCTGGCGGCGAGGATGAACGTGACGTCGGTCCACAGGGGGGGCACCGTTGCTCCGCCCGAGCTGCCTGGGTTGTCGAAGCAGTGTTTGGCGGTCAGGACGTGCTGCGGTCCGACCAGCGTGCCGGTGCAGGCCTGGCCGTTCTTGTTGAGCACATACCCCACTCCAGGGAACAAGCCGGCGGTGTCGACCGTGCCGTTCTGGACGGCCTGCGCCGTCTTGCCCACATCCACGCTAGGTATCGCCCCCCCCCCCCACATCGTCCACCTGGGTGGTACAGCCGGCCACCGACGCGGCCAGCAACCCAAGCACGGTCACGGTGACACTCCCGGAATGGCGCATTGCGGTCTCCTCCTCGGCCGGATCCGCGACGCGGCGCCGCCACCGAAGCACGAGGGTGGGCCGAAAGGGTGCGCGACGCAAGCGGCATTCGTGGCGCGACGCTCGTCGGCCGACGCGGGGCTCGCCGCGGCGGCCCCGCGGGTGGGTGGAAGCCACTCCGCGCATGCACCCGCGTGGTCGAGCGGAGTCTCATCGTCACGCAAGCCCGCACGCCACGCGTATCGCCGCTTGCTCGAGAATGGACGGCTGGAAGGCTGCGCGCTCCATGGCCAAGACGAGGACCAAGCGCGCCGCGCCGATCGCGCGCTCTCCGCCGTCCGCGATGCCCTCCCGCCGCGGGATGGGTCAGGCGCCGGGTGCGGTGCCGCAACGGCGCCCGCGTCCTAACGTCCGACAGGCACGGAATCAACCGGTGCTAAGCTCGGCCCCCGTGACATCGCGCGCCACCTCGACGACTACCCTGACCTCTCTCCTCCGCGGCCCCGCGCTGGCCGCGGGCGCGCTGGCCCTCGCGCTGGTCGCGCTGAGCGCCCCCGCGCGCGCCGCGGAGCTGGACGCCGAGGCGCTCATCTCGCAGGGCATCGCTCTCCGCGAGCAGGGCAAGGACGACCAGGCGCTCGAGCTCTTTCGCCAGGCCGAGGCCAAGGGGAAGACCCCGCGCGCCACGGCGCAGGTCGCGCTCGCCGAGCAGGCGCTCGGGATGTGGGTGCTCGCGGAGGCGCACCTCGGGGCGGCGCTCGCGGCGAAGGGCGATCCCTGGATCGAGAAGAACCGAGCGGCGCTGGAGGGCGCGCTCGCGGTCGTTCAGAAGCACGTGGGGGCCCTCGAGGTGCGCGCGAACGTCCCCGCGGCGGAGGTGTACATCGACGGGGCGCTGGCCGGCTCGCTCCCGCGTGACGGCGCGCTCCGCGTCGAGGTCGGGCCGCGCCGGCTCGAGGTGCGCGCGGCGGGCTACCACCCGGTGGCGCGGTCGGTCGTGATCGCGACCGAGACCCTCGCGCGGGAGACCTTCACGCTGGCGCCGCTTCCGCCCGCGCCGCCTCCAGGCGCGGGCAACGGCGCGCGAGGCGGCCCCCGCGAGGCCCCTCCCGTCGTGCTGGCGACGCCTACCAACGTGCCGCGCACCGCGGGCTGGGCGCTCCTCGGCGTCGCGGGCGGGGCGGCGGTCTTCGGCGGCGTGTCGTTCCTCATCCGGGAGGTGCAGACGGGCCGGTACAACGATCGCACCGACTGCCCCGGCGTGGACAAGCCGAGCCAGCCCGCGGCTTGTCAGTCGATCCTCGACGCCGAGGCGACGTGGCGGACGGTCGGGCTCGCGTCGTTCGTGGGGGCCGGGGTCCTGGGCGCGGCGGGGCTCGGCCTCGTGGTGTTCGCGCCGAGCCCCAAGGCGCCCGCCGCCCCCAAGGTCGCCTGCGGGCCAGCCGCCGCTCTGGGCCTCCAGTGCGCCGGCACCTTCTAGCGGGGCGCGCGGCCAAGCGTGGGCGCTCGGTGAGTGCTAGGGTGCCTGCGCCATGAAGAAGCGCTCACGCCCCACCGCGGCCCTCGGGCTGCTCCCCGCCATCGCCGCCGTGGCCGCCGTCACCGCAGCCGCCTGCGGCAGCCGCGGCCCGCTCGACGACACGCCCTACGGGGGAGCGAGCCCCGACGCCTCGGTGACCGCCGACGTGAGCACCACGCCCGTCCCGCCCATCCCCGTCCCGCTCGACGGCGGCGCCGACGGCCGCACCGGGCCCGATCTGCCACCCATCGTCGACTGCGGTCTGTGCCTCGCGACCGAGTGCGGGCAGCCCATCCTCGCGTGCGTCACGAACCCCACGTGCCAGCAGGCGTTCCAGTGCGTGCTCACGACCTGCGGCGCCGCGCTCGATCCCACGTGCATCCTCGGGTGCGCGAAGACCTCGCCCGCGGGCGCGCTCCAGCTCCTATCCATCTTTCAGTGCGTGACGGGCCAGTGCGGGCCGGACTGCGGCGAGGTGCTCGGCCAGCTCGGCGGTGGCCTGCCCGGCATCCCGGGGACGCCCGGTCGCGACGCAGGCACGCCCCCGCGCCCCGACGCGGGACGACCGCCGCCTCCGGGCGTGCCCTTCCGCGAGCCTGGCGGCCGCGAAGCGCTCGCGCGCGCCTTCTCGGCGTGGCCCGAGCTCCTCACCCCGAGCCCCTGAGAGCACGCGCGCGACGCGCTGTAGCCCACGCCGCGCCTCGCGAAGGAGGCGGGGCGCGGGAACCGCTCGGCTCAGGGCCCGCAGAAGCGGGTGCCGACCGCCTGGAGCCAGCGACCGTAGTTGAGCCCGTAGGTCGCCGGGTTGCAGAACGCCGCCGTGCCGAACAGGATGGCCGGCCCCGCGCACTGAGCCGCCTGCGCGGCGCTCGTCGCGCACTGCCCGCCAGGCTGGGTGGTGCTGGCCTTGCACGCGTCGCTGGCGCCCGCGGGGCACGCCCCGCAGCTCGTGCCGAGGCAGTCCGCAGCGCAGCCGAGGTTCCGCAGGCACGCCGCGTTCACGAAGGGCGAGACGCACGCCGCCAGCCCCTTGCCGAGCGACGGGAGGTTCGGGTCGAAGAAGGGCGCCTGGAAGGTCGCCATGCACGTGCTGCAGCCGGGCTCGGTGGCCGCGAGGAACGCGTAATACGCGACGCACGGGGGCGTGTCGTAGCCGCCCGAGCAGGCGGCCGACGCGTTCGCCAGCGCCGCGGCGGAGCACGCGCCGGTGTTCTGGGGCACGACCGGCTGCGAGACGCCGCCGGGGCACGAGGGGTACGGCGCGGGGCACGTGGCCGCCCCCCCGCACACGCGCGGCACGGCGAGCGTGTTGCAGGTGGTGCCGGCGGCGGTGCAGTCGCCGCAGGCCGCGCCCGCCGAGCCGCAGGCCCGGTTCGTGAAGCCCGCGAGGCACCGATCGCCCTGGCAGCAGCCTGGGCAGTTGGCGGCCGAGCAGGCCGGCGAGGAGCACGCGCCCCCGGGGTTGCACGTGCCCGTCCCGCAGTCACGGCACGCTTGGCCGCGCGCGCCGCACGTGGCCGGCGACGTGCCGGGTACACACGTGTTCCCGTCGCAGCACCCGGCGCAGTTCGCCGGGCCGCAGGTCGGGGGGCCCCCCCATACGCCGCCCGCGCCGCCCGGCAGGCCGGGGGCGGCGCCGGTAAGGCCCAGGTCCCCCATCGCGCCCCACGCCGTGGCTTGGTCGCCCGCGGTGCACACGTCGCCGATGCAGCAGCCGCGGCAGTTCGCCGGGCCGCAGGCGGGGGGCGTGACGCATGTGCGCCCGTTGGGCTGGTCACGCGGCGCGCAGACCTGCCCGCGCGGCGTGCAGTCGTTGCAGGTCTCGCCGCCGCGCCCACACGAGGTGCTGTCGATGCCCTCGGTGCACGTGCCGCGCGCGTCGCAGCAGCCGCCGCAGTTCATGGGGCCGCACCGACCGATGCCCTCGCAGAGCCCGCCGCCGCCGGGGAGCGGACCGCACGTGGTGCCCTGCGCGGTGCAGTTCTCGCACGCCTGCCCCTTGACGCCACACGCCGTGCCGTCCGTGCCGACCTGGCACTTGTCGCCGACGCAGCAGCCGGCGCAGTTCGTGGCGTCGCACTTGGTGCCGCCGCACACGCGCAGCTTGGGATCGCACGCCTGCCCCTTCGAGCCGCAGTCGACGCAGGCGGCCGCGCCCGTGCCGCACGCGAGGGCGTCGGTGCCGGGGAGGCACACCTGCGTGCCGCCGGTCGTGACGCAACAGCCCGCGCCGCAGCTCGTCGCGTCGCATGTGGCGACCTTCTTGCCGCACGCCTTGCGCGTCGCGTCGCAGGTGTCAAACCCGGTGGCCACGCAGTCAGAGCACTTTCCGCCAAGGTTTCCGCAAGCTTGCACGTCGGTGCCCACTCGGCAGACGCCGCGCGCGTCGCAGCAGCCGGTGGGGCACGTGCTCGGGCCACAGACCGCGGCATCGGGCGGCGGCGCGTCCACGCGCGCGTCCACGGTGGCGCCGCCGTCGAGGATCGCGTCTTCGAGGCTCGAGCGCCCGCAACCCGTGCCCGCGGACGACGTCAACCCCGCCAGGCCAGCCACGAAGAGGGCGGACGTGGCGACTCGGGCGGCCGTGGAGGCCTTGACGGCGCTCCCGTTGGGTCGAAGCTTGTTCTCTCGCATGTGCGTTCGGTCCGGGCCCGCTCCTGAGGCCTGGCGCGGCCTGACGCCGCGACCCAGAGGCCGGTCTCGAAGCGTAGCGCGGGACGCCCCGGCTGACCAAGTCTCTTGCACGCCGGCCACCCGGGAGCTCGGCCGCGTCCGGGAGCTCGGCCGCCACCCGAGACGGGCGGCGCGCTCGGACGTACGCTTGCGCCATGGCGTCGCTCCGGGATCTCCTCGCACCGCTCGCGGAGCCGCTCGCGCCGCGGCTCCGGGAGGCCGTGCTCCGGGCGCTGCGCCGCCTGCCGTGCGACGTCTCGCTCGGCCCCGTCACGCTGGAGGGCTCGCGCGTCACGATCACCGAGCTCACGCTGACCTGGGGTTCTCTGGGGCCGGACGACCCGCGCGGCGGCGTGCGACTCCACGCGCGCCGCGTGGTCCTCGGGCTCCGCCCGCAGGGTTGGCTCGTGCGCGAAGAGCCCGAGCTGTGTCTCGAGTCGGTCGACGCGACCGTCGAGCTCCGCCCACCCGCGGGGCTCGCCCCGCTCGCGCCGATCCGCGCCGAGCTCCGCTTTCACCCCAGCGGGCGCACCGAGCGCTGGGTCGACGGCCACGCCTTCCTCGAGGGCGGGGGGCTCACGCTCTCGAGCTCGGTGAAGGCGAGCGCGACGGAGCTCACCCTCGGCGAGCTCCGCCTCGCGGGGCCCCGGACCGACGTCCGCGGGCGGCTCGCGCTGCGGCT
>CAZHGG010000112.1:0-10725 GCA_964531755.1 uncultured Polyangiaceae bacterium | reverse complement strand
CGGGATCGCCGGCGCACTCGCGGGCCTTGGCGCAGCACGAGCGCGCGAGGCACCGATCGCGCGCGGCCACGCCGTAGCTGATCTTGCCCGCGCCGATGGCGTCGCACGCCACGACCGTGGGGTCTTCCATGGGCGGATCGCCGTAGCAGGCGTCCATCATGCAGTCGTCGAGCGCGGTGAAGCGGTCGGCGCTGCTGCCGGCGATGGCGGCGCAGGCCTCCACGCACGCCTCCTCCGGTTCGAACGCGCGCTGCGGCGTCGCGCGCTGCGGCGCCGTCTGCTCGGCCGACACGAGCGGGCCCGGGGCCTCTTCTTTCTTGCAGCCCGCGCCGACCGTGAGCGCAGCGAGCGCAGCGAGCGCGACCAGGAGCGCGGCGGAGCGAGACATGCGTGACGGGGGGCTCACCATGGCGACCTCAGTTGCACGCCGGGACGTTGTTCGACATGACGGCCGCGCGGCTCGGCCCGGACGACGCGCACGCCTTGCCGGCCGCGCACTGGTACCCGAGGGCGATCTGCTGGCCCTTGCACTGGTAGGCGCTGTAGGTGACGAGGTCGCTGCAGTACCAGCCGTCGCCCTTGCCGGCGCAGCTGTCTTTCTGAACGACGTCGGCGCGCGCGTCTGCGGCGTCGGGCTTGCTCGCGTCGGCGCCGCCGTCCTTCGCGGCGCAGCGCGGGCCGCCGTCGGCGCCCGCGTCCGGCGTGGTGGCCGTCACCGGGATGAACACGGTCGGCGCGCCGCAGTCGGTGGGGATCTTGCCGCAGAAGTCGCTGCATGCGCGCCCGCCGTCGCCGACGACGACCTCGATGTGGCCGTGCTTGGCGCTGTAGCCGCATTGGCCGCGCGCCCAGACGAGGACGGAGCCCTTGGGTGGCCGCTCGTCCTTGCCGAGGGTCACCTCCTTGAAGCCGAGGCTCGCGAGGTCGTTCGGGTTGTTGCGCGCCCAGTTCGCGAACTGGTACGCGCTGGCGCCGTAGGTCGTGCTGTAGAGCTCCTGCGGCACCGCGCGGCCCGTCGCGGCGGCGAGGTGATCTTTCACGTACGCGTAGCACCGGTGCTGGCTGCTGTAGCCGTCGCGCTTCAAGCCGGCCTTGGCGAGCTTTCCGGCGAACGCGCTGTCGTAGCCCTCGCACGCGAGCTGCTCGGCCGAGAGCGCCTCAGTCGACTCACCGAGCTCGGCGGCGGCCATATCGCCCGACTCGACGAAGCAGCCCATCGCGGCGAGCGCCGTGGGCGCCACCACGGCGAGCGTCCAAGCGAGCGGGCGGCGGGGGACCATGCCGGACGTAGGTGCATCCTGCATGCCACGCCCCCGCGGGACCGCGCGGGGGCGGAAGCCCGTGTTCTGCGGCGCGCGCGGACCAAGCGCGGATCCGGCGTGGCCCACCGCGGGTTCGCCGCCGATCCAAGGGGCTGATGAAGGCGCTCGTGAGATGTCTGCGTACACACTCCCACCCGCGGCTTCGCGTGGACCGGACGCGGCGTGCTACACGTCCACGCATGCTCCCGAGCGGCCCCACGCTGAGCTCCTGCGGATCGGCCGCCCTCGCCCTCGGCCTCGCGGCGCGCCTCGCGACGCTGACGGCCTGCGACAACATCACGACGACCCCACCGGAGTCGCCGAGCGCCGTCGACGCGGGGCTCTACGACTGCGCGAAGTTCGCCGGCTACAAGAAGCTCTGCCCGAACGACCCCACGCCGTCGCGGTCGGCCGAGGGCGTGTGCCTCGACCACACGCGCCACGCCAAGTGCGGCGCGCTCGGGGCGAAGGCCATGGAGTGTCTCTGGGGCCTCCAGTCGCGCAAGGATCTGTGCGGCGCCGACGGCGTCACGATCCCGGGGAAGGTCGCGGACGCCTGCGGCGCGGCCGACGCGAACGACGCCGATTGCCGCGCGCGCAACCCGTGAGCGGCGCGCGCCGCGCGCATCACTACGGCGGCAGCGCGCGCTCGAGGAACGGGCTCGAGAACACCCGCTCCGGATCCAGCTCGCCGCGGAGCGCCTGGAAGTCCCCCAGGCGCGGGTAGAGGGCCGCGAGCGCGGCGGCGTCGTGGCCGCCGCGCGAGAGCTCTTTGCCCCAATGCGGCCGCGCCGGGAGCGCCCCGAGGACGCGCCAGAGCGCGGCGAAGGTCTCGTCGATACCCGGGACGCCGCCCGCATAGACGCCGATCTGACAGGTGTCGGCGCCGTGCGCGGGGCTGAGCCACGCGTCGTCCGCGGGGACGAAGCGGAGCTCCACCGGCATGTTCACGTGGTGCCCGGGCCCGAGCAGCAGCGAGACGATGCGCTCGAAGGCCTCGCTCGCGCGCGCGAGCGGCAGCGCGGCCTCGGTCTCGCGGTGGACGAACGGCATCGGCGTCGAGAGCGCGAGCGCGCTCGGCGCCACGCGCGGGCCGTGCGTGAGCGTGGGCCCGACGAGCCAGTTGACCGCGGGCACGAGCCGCGGCGCGCGGGCCTCGAGGGCGACGACGGCGGGGAACACGTGGGCGTGCACGACGTGGTCCTCGACCCAGCGGACGCGCGCGGGCCACAGCGACGGCGGCAGGCGTGTGCGCTCGTAGCGGTAGACGTAGGCGTGGCGAGCGTGGGGCAACCACCACACCTTCACGTACTCGGCGCTCCGCGCGATGGCCTCGAGGTCGCGCGCGGCGGCCCGAACCGGCGCCCGCTCGACCGTGCAGAGCAGGTGGAACGCGGGCTCCACCCGCACGGTGAGCTCGGTGACCACGCCGAGCGCGCCGAGGCTCAACCGGGCGCCCGGCAGGCGGGGATCGCCCTCGCCGAGCGTCGTGAGCTCGCCGCGCCCGTCGACGAGCTTCATCGCCCGAACGAGGCTCGAGAGGTTTCCGTGCACGAGGCTCGAGCCGTGCGTGCCGGTGGCGGTCGCGCCCGCGAGCGACTGGGCCGCGATGGAGCCCACGATGGGCAGCGCGAACCCCCGCGCCGCGAGGGCCGCGTTGAGGTCGCGCAGCCGCGTGCCGGCGCGCACCGTGGCGAGGCCGCGCTCCGGGTCGAGCGAGGCGAGCCCCGCGAGGCGATCGAGCGACACGGCCACGTCGTCGGGGGCTGCGACCGCCGACCACGAGTGGCCCGCGCCGACGACGCGCACCCGCCCGCCCCGGGCCCTCGCCGCGCGCACGAGGCTCGCGGCCTCGTCGTCGGACGTGGGCTCGCGCCATGACGCGGGCCGCGAGGTGACGGTCCCCGCCCAGTTCACGAACCGGTCGTCGGCGGCGCGGGGCGGTCGCGGAGCGGGGCGCGCGGGGAGGCCAGGGAGGGCGGGCACGGTCTCTCTTGGGTAGACGGGGCGGTCGGCCCTGGCAAGCCTCTCCCGGCGCGCCAAGGCGTCAGGTCGAGCCGAGGTGCACCTCACCGGAGGAGACCCGCCGCAGCACGCCGTCGTCGCCGCGCACGAGGAGCTTGCCCTCGAGGTCGATGCCCTCGCACGTGCCCTGGAGCGGCCCGTGCGGGCCCTCGGCCTCGACGCGCTCGCCGCGGAGCGCGTCGGCCGCGGTGAGCCGCGCGTGGACGAGCCCGAGGCCCCGCTCGGCGACGAAGAGGAGATCGCGGTGCAGGCCCTCCAGCACGTCGACGAGCACGGCGGCCCGCGAGAGCCTGTCGGCCGGGGCGCCGAGGAGCGCGAGGCTCGTGGCCGTGCCGGCCAGGTCGTCGGGGAAGTGGCGCGTGTGCACGTTGAGGCCCACGCCCACGATGAGCGCCTCGACCTTCGCGCGCGCGCCCGAGCCCGTGATTTGGGACTCGAGCAGCACGCCGGCGAGCTTCTGCCACCGCGGACCCGCGGGCGCGCTGGCCGCGAGCGCGACCACGTCGTTGGGCCACTTCACGCGGAGCCGCCCGCCGGCCTCGCCGAGGGCCTTGGTGGCCGCGTCGTGCACGGCGAGCCCGACCACCAGCGACAGCTCGGGGAGGCGCGCCAGCGGCATGGCGCGATCCGGCCGCAAGAGCACGGAAAATAACAGGTTTTCACCGCGCGGCGAGGTCCACACGCGGCCCTGACGCCCCCGCCCGGCGGTCTGGGACTCGGCGAGCCACGTCGCGCCGTGAGGCGCCCCGTCGCGGGCCGCTTGCTTCGCGAGATCGTTCGTGGAGCTGGCCTCGACCTCGACGTGGAGCGGCTGGCCGAGCGACAGGCCGCGCTCGCGCACCAGGTCCTCGACGTCGCGCAGGTCGGGCGCGCGCGGCGGGGCGCGCACCAGGCCGTCGCGCGCGAGCGGCGAGCGCACGAGGCGGTCGCGGTCGGTCACGAAGGCTCGAAATCCAGGCCCACGTCAGCGGCCGGCGCCGAGTGCGTCAGGGCTCCCACGCTGATGGCGTCGACGCCCAGCGCCGAGAGCGACGCCACCCGAGAGAGAGTGATCCCGCCCGAGACCTCGACGAGGACCGTGGGCGCGATGGCGCGCACGCGCGCGACGGCCTCGGCGCACAGCTCGTCGCTCATGTTGTCGAGGAGCACGATGTCGACGCCGGCCTCGAGGGCCTCCGAGAGCTGCACGAGGCTGTCGACCTCGCACTCGATCTTGCACGTGTGCGAGGCGTGGGCGCGCGCGCGCGCGATGGCGTTGCCGACGCCGCCGGCGGCGATGACGTGGTTGTCCTTGATGAGGATGGCCGAGCCGAGGTCGTCGCGGTGGTTCCTGCCGCCGCCGGCGCGCACCGCGTGGCGCTCGAGGACGCGCAGCCCGGGCGTGGTCTTGCGGGTGTCGGTGATGCGGGTCTGTGCGCCGGGCGTGAGCGCCTGGACGTACTCGTGGGTCATGGTCGCCGTGCCGATCATGCGCTGGACGAGGTTCAGGGCCGTGCGCTCGGCCATGAGGATCGAGCGCGCCGAGCCCCGCACCGTCCAGAGCTTCGCGCCCGCGCCGAGGAGCGCGCCGTCGGGGGCGTGGATGGCGAAGTCGAGCGAGTCGTCCACGCGCGAGAAGACCCTCGCCGCGACCTGCGCGCCGCACGCGATGACGATGCCGCGCGCGACGGCGTGGGCGACCGCGCGGGCGCCCGGCTCGATGCACGCGTCGGTGGTCACGTCGCCCCCGGAGAGGTCTTCGGCGAGCGCGCGGTCGATGATCGGATCGACGAGGAGAGGGGGAAAAGAGAGCATGCGCCCTGCATAGCACCGTCGGCGTCGCCCGCGCGAGGGCGGGGCTAGAGGTCGATGGCGTGGAGGCCGGTGGTCGCGCCGTAGAACTCGACCTCGCCCTGGAACGTCATCCCGAGCCCCGCGGCGACGCGCAGCGAGGCCTCGTTCGCGGGATCGATGTGGGCGATCGCGCGGCGCGCGCCGAGCCGGCCTCGCACGTCGCGGAGCGCGGCCGCCGCGCCCTCGGTCGCGTACCCACGCCGCCAGTGCGCACGATAGACGCTCCACCCGAGCTCGAGCGGCGGCGCGGGCGCGCCCGGCGCGAGCGGCTCGCGGTAGAAGGCCCCGACGGTGCCCACGACGAACCCCGTCTCGCGGAGCTCGAGCGCCCACCACCCGGCGCCGTCGAGTGCCCAGGAGCCGAGGCACGCGGCGAACATCCGCCAGGCCATGCGGCGGTCGACCGGGGACAGACCCGGCGGGCGCGACGCCGGATCGGCGAGGTGATCGGCGTACGCGTCGAACTCGCCGCGACGAAACGCGCGCAGGGTGAGGCGGGGGGTCGCGAGTCGGGGGATCTGGAACGCGTCCGCGGCGCCGGCCTCGAGCATCCCTTGAGCATCGCTGATGGGCGCGCGGGGCGCGAGGGGCCGCGTGGGGCTGCGCTCCCCGCCGCGCGCCCACAAGGGCGGGCGATCACCAGCGCGCGATGCGCCACCCGCGGGCACGCGCGACGCGCCGAAGGCGGAAGTCGGGGTTCACGCACACCGGCTCCGCCACGCGCTCGAGGAGCGGGAGATCGGTGTACGAGTCGCTGTAGAAGGTGGCCTCCGACAGGGAGAAGCCCTGCTCTCTCGAGAGGCTGCGGATGCGTGTGATCTTCCCCTCGGCGTAGCAGAGGGGAGGCACGAAGCGCCCCGTGAAGCGCCCCTCGTCGTCCACCTCGAGCTCGCTCGTCACGAGGTGAGGGATGCCGAGCGCCCGCGCGACGGGGCGGGTGGCGTAGAGCGACGCGCCGGTCACCACGGCGAGCACGTCGCCGCGCGCGCGGTGGAGCTCCACGGCGCGGCGCGCCTCATCGCACACGTGGCGCTCGACGTGCGAGCGGTACCAGTCGTCGCAGCGGGAGGCGAGCACGATCTCGGGCGTGCCGCGGAGCCGTAGGAGGGCGCGCGCCGCCACCTCCGGGGCGTCGATGACCCCCGCGGTGTATTGGAGCACCCAATAGAGCACCTGCAGCGCGTCCCGCGCGGTGGCCTCGCCGAGCTCGCGCTGGTACTTCACGTAGAGGCTCGCGGTCTCCTTGCGCACGAGCGTGCGGTCTAGGTCGAAGAGCGCGGCGCGGGGCATGAAGGTGTCTTACCAGAAGCGCGGGCGGGGGCCGGCGCCGCGACGGCTCAGTAGAGCCCGTAGCCCTTCCCGAGCACCTCGGAGAACACGTTGCACATCGCGTGGAACAGGCACGACGCGCCGATGCCGCGCGTGCGGGCGCGGAGCCACCCGAAGAGCAGCGAGGGGAAGAACACGGCGAGCCGCGCGGGCGAGTGCACCGTGGCCAGGTGCCCGAGCGCGAAGAGCGCGCTCGTGACGAGCACGCCGGCGCCGACCTCGGCCCCAAAGACGCGGAGGCGTGGCCCGAGGGCGCTGTCGAGCCGCGACTGCAAATAGCCGCGGTAAAATGCCTCCTCGGGGAGGGCGATGATGACCAGCTGCCCGAAGGCCTCGTTGGCGAAGCCTAGGCGCGAGAACCCGAAGTGGAAGGGCCCGGTGGCCTGCGCGTGCCAGTAGCGGCGCCACCCGAAGTAGAACGGGACGAACACCACCAAGGCCGTCACCAGCGCCCAGAGCGCGGCCGACGCGAAGCTCGTCGCGATGCGCCGCGCCGGCAGCCGTCCGGGAAGGACCAGGCCGCCGAGCGACAGCCCGGAGGCCTCGACGAACGCGTCGTCACGGCGCCACGCGAAGAGCCACGTCGCGGCGAGGAAGAGGAAGCCGACCGCGGTCGCCACGAAGCGCTCGGGGACGAAGCGCGCGGCGGCCGTGACGGCGGCGGTCGTCACCGCGGTGACCGCGAGGGCCTCGACCACGACGTGGACGCGCGATGGCGGGGCCGGCGGCGGGCGGGCGCCCAGCGTCCCTTCGGGGCCGGGCGGCGGCAGGCTGGGGAGCGGCGGCGACGGGGTGGGCGCGCAGCATTCAGGGGCAGGAGAGACGCGCCACATAGGCCTCTTTCACCGGGCCCGCGCCAGCAGGCTCGGAGTCTTCCCACGCCACCCACAGCTCGCCCTTCTGAGAGCCCTGCGCCACGGAGGGGTGCGGGTGGTCGCCGCTGATGTGGCCGAACGCCGTGACGGGACCGACGCCGTCGCGGCTCACCGGGGCGAGCCGCACGCGACCGCCCTCGTAGTAGGCCAGGTACACCTCGCCCTGCTTCGTCGCGAACAGCGTCGGCCGGCCTCCCTTCGGCGCGAACTGCTTGCGCCAGATGAGCGAGCCCTTGTCGACGTCGAGCCTCGCGAGCGACGCCCCGCTGGTGTCGCCGTGCCAGGCTACGAAGCACCCCTCGCTGCCGCACGCGGCGGTGGGGACGTCGGCCGCGGCGCGATCTTCGTTCACGAGGTGCGGGCTGCCGAGCTCGCGGTCGACACGCCGCGGCGTCTTGTCCGCGGGGAGGTCATCAAGTCCCTTGACCAGCTCCTGGCCGTCCAGCGGCAGCTTCATGCGATAGATGAGGTGCTTGCCGTCGCGGTCGAGTCGATAGGTGACATAGAGCGAGTTGGCGCCGATCGCGAGCGCAGGGTACCGCACGGCGGGCCCAGGGCGGCCCTTCACGGGCGGCACGTAGTCGGTGAGCCGCAACTCGCTGCTCGCCGTCTCGAGGTCCGCCGTGAGGCGGCGCACGAAGAGGTCCTCGCCCTCCTTGTCGCGGTCGTCTTGCCAGACGACGAAGTACCCGCCGGTGGGGACGCGCTCGATGGCCGGCCAGAAGAGCCCGGCGCGGGGCGAGCCGACGAGCAGGCTGCCTCCGGCGATGCTGGCGTCGCGGTCGAGCTTGCGGACGCGCACGCCCGCCTCGCGTCCCTTCTGGTCCCAGTAGAGGAGCACGAACTTGTCGTCCGCCGGCAGCAGCGACGGGCGCATGACGCTCGCCGCCTCCGGCGTCAGATCGCGCACCGTGGTGGTGCTGCGACCCGAGGCATCCACGAGCACCGAGTACACGTGCTCCCGCCCGGGCTGCTCGTGATCGTCGGTCCACGCCACTACGGCGCCCTTGCCCGCGCCCGCGATCGCGGGGCGCCCCTCGTTGCCACCCAGGCCGGTGCGAGGGCGGCCGAGGCCGGTGAGCGCGCATGGCCCGGTGGGCGCGAGGCGCGTCTGCTCAACGAAGGCGCGGGTGGCCGGCACGCTCGTGGTGCGGTCCAGCGCCTCCTTGAACTTCTTCTGCGCCCCGAGGAAGTCTCGCTCCTCCAGGAGCTTCTGGCCGTCGTGGATGTAGAAGGCCCAGCTCGGCTGGTCGGGGGTCGGCGGGGCGCCGGCGTCCAGCGGCGCCGAGGGCGCGACCGTGGCGGTGGAGGCCACGGTCTGGACGATCACCTGAGGCTTCAGGTAGCGGGCCCACACGAACGCGGCGAGCGAGACCGACGCGACGACGAGGGCGCCCGAGATGGCCATGCGCACCGCCCCCGACACGCGCGTCGGGGGCGCGGGCGGGGTGGTGACCGAGGCCGTGGTGGGCGCTGGCGGGGTGTGCGGGGTCTGCGGCTGAGACGGGTCTTGGGACGAGACGTCGCGCAACGGATCGAGCGGCAGCGCGCTGCGGTGCGGGCCGGACGACGGCGGGCCGTCCGTGCGCGCGAACATGGGGAGGGCCCCGGCCGACATGCGCGGCAGCGAGGGCGTGTCGCCGAAGACCAGCACGAGCGCGTCGGAGAGCTCCTTGGCCGACTGGAAGCGATCGTCCGGGTCGCGCGCGAGGCACCGCTTGAACCACTCGTCGAACGCGAGCGGCAGATCGGTGCGGATGCGGGACGGCGTGGGGATCGGCCCCGTCGCGATCGCCGCGAAGGTCATCGCGACGCCTTGATCCATGTTCCAGACCGGCCGCCCGAGGAGGCACTCGTACGCCATGCAGCCGAGCGCCCACAGATCGGAGCGATGATCGACGGTGCCCTGCCCCTTCACCTGCTCGGGCGACATGTAGGCGGGTGTACCGAAGACGGCGCCTTCCCGGGTGAGGCGCTTGGTCTTCTCGTCCGGGTTCACCGGCGCGTAGAACTTGGCGAGCCCGAAATCGAGGAGCTTCACGAGCTCCTCGCCGTTCTCGTCCGTCGTGAGGAAGATGTTCTCGGGCTTCAGGTCCCGGTGGACGATGCCGGCCGCGTGCGCCTTCGCGAGCCCCTTCGCGCAGTGGACGATGACGCGGAGGGTCGTGTCGATGTCGATGATGCGCACGCGCGCCATGCGGTCGTAGAGCGACTCGCCGTCGAGCATCTCCATCGCGATGAACGGCCGGCCGTCCTCGAGGCGGCCGGAGTCGTACACGTCGACGATGTGCGGGCTGCGCACGCTGGCGGCGGCGCGGGCTTCGCGGAAGAAGCGCTCGATGACGACGTTCGACGCGGCGAGCTCGGCCGCGAGCACCTTGAGCGCGACCTTCTTGCCGAGCGAGAGCTGCTCGGCCTCGTAGACGGCCGCCATGCCTCCGCGACCCACCTCGCGAATGACGCGGTACTTTCCGAGGAGCAGGGCTCCGTCGGCGATCTTCGACTCGGGCTGATCGGCCATCTCTCGCGTTCCCGCGCGAGCGGGATCGCCCCGACGATACCGTCTTTTGCCGAAAGAAGAACGCTGTAACGTGCGCCCGGCCAGAAAAACGCGCGCGAGGGCGCCTCCAATCGCTTGCGCCACGGCCGGGTTTGACCCACGCTCGCCGGGGCAACGCGCGCGCGGCTCGCCCGAACGGAGGCCCGATGGAGACCGGCGACCGACTGACGCTGCTCGGCGAGATCGCGGGCGAGATCGCGCACGAGCTGCGCAACTCTCTCCAGGTCATCACGGCGAGCGCCTTCGTCGGCCAGACCGCGCCCGAGCGCGCGCCGGCGCAGCTCGCTCGGATCGCCCGCACCGCGGCGGATGCCCAGCGCCTCATCGACGACATGCTCGAGCTCGTGCGGGGCGAGCGGGGCCCGCGCGAGGTCATCGACCTCCGGGTGCCCGTCACCGCCGCGCGCGAGCACCTCGAGCCAGGGGCGGCGACGTTCGTCGACGAGCTTCCTGACGACGCGCGGTTCTCGCTGCACCCGCGCCTCTTCGCCCGGGTGCTCGGCACGCTGTTCGACAACGCCATCGCGGTCGCCGCACGGCCGCCCACGATCGTGACCCGGGCCCGCCTCGACCCGGCGGGCCTCGTGGTGGAGGTCGAGGACGACGGCCCCGGCGTGCCCGAGGAGCTCGCTCCGCGCATCTTCGACGCCCTCGTGACCGGCCGCGCGGGCGGCACGGGGCTCGGCCTGGCGCTGGCGCGGCGCATCACGGCCGCGCACGGCGGCTCTCTGGAGCTGCTCACGCGGGCGCCGCGCGGCGCTGTGTTCCGCGTCGTGCTCCCCGCGTGACGGGCCGCGGGCCG
>CAZHGG010000111.1:0-10840 GCA_964531755.1 uncultured Polyangiaceae bacterium | reverse complement strand
AGCCGCTCACTCTCAGCGCGCCCTCGGCCGACGCGTTCGGCCCCTCGGTCGCCCTCGACGCCGCCGCGACGCGCGCGATCGTCGGCGCAAGCGGGGGCAGCCTGGCGCGGGTGTTCGCGCGGACGGGCCCCGCGTGGGTCGAGGAGGCCGCGCTCGCCTCGGAGCCCCGCGGCGCGGCGCGCGTGGCGCTCTCCGGGGACGGCGCAGTTGCCGTCGTGGGCCTCCCGGACTTCGCCGAGGTGCGCGTCTTCGAGCGCGCGGGGACGAACTGGACCGAGGCGGCGCGGCTGCGCGGCTACCGCGGGAGCCTCTACGGGCACGCCGTGTCCTCGAGCGCGGACGGCCAGCGGATCGCCCTCGGGGTCCCCTTCGACGAGCCCGCGACGCGGGGCATGCCGTGTGGGAGCGCGCGCGTCTTCGAGCGGCGCGCCGAGGGGTGGGTCGAGGCGCTCCACCTCGCGCCGCGCGAGCCGAAGAACGCCGACCGCTTCGGCCTCGCGGTCGCGCTCAGCCCGGACGGGCGGAGCGCGATCGTCGGCGCCCCGTACTGGTGGGACGCGTCACCCAACCAGGGACGCGCGTTCATGTTCGCGCTGCCGTGAGGGGCCGGGCAGAGCCAGGACCGAGGGGCCCGCAACGGGATTGCGGCCGGTGCCATGGTCCGACGTCGCGGCGTGCCCTCCAGAGATAGGCACGCGGGGGTGCGGCCCGACTCAACCTGCTCGGCGCCTCCACGACACCGGTCTACACCTGGTGCATGTGCTCCCGAACGAAGGCGCCGAGCCGCGCCACGCCCTCGTCGATCCGTGGCGGTGTCACGTAGCTGAACGCGAGGCGGAGCTGGCGTTCGCGCCCCGGGAGGCGCGAGAAGAACGACATCGGGCAGGAGATCACGCCGTGGTCGCGCGCGCAGGTGCGCACGGTGTCTTCGGTGCACGCGAAGGGGACGTCGAGCGTGAGGAAGAAGCCGCCCGCCGGCCGGTTCCACCCGACGCCCGGCATGTCGCCGAAGGTGCGCGCGAGGGCCGCGAGGAGGGCGTCTCGGTTGCGCCGACACAGCTCGACCTTCTCGGCGGTGACGGCGACCAGGGAGCACCCGGACTCGAGCAAGGCGCCGCCGACCACGCCCTGGAGGAGGCCCGACGTGTTCACGGTGGTCAGGCCCTTCACGTTGGCCAGCTCGGCGGCGAGCGAAGCGCCGCTCTCGCACCGCGCGTCCGCGACGAGGTACCCGACGCGCAGCGCAGGGAACAGCGTCTTCGAGAAGGTGCCGAGGTAGACGACCTGCCCGCGGGTGTCGAGCGACTTCAGCGTGGGCGCGCGCGGGCCGTCGTATGCGAACAGGCCGTACGGGTTGTCCTCGAAGACGAGCAGGCCCTCGTCCTGCGCCACCGCGAGGAGCGCGCGGCGCGCGGCGAGCGGCATGCTGGTGCCGAGGGGGTTGTTGAAGTCGGGCACGTCGTAGAGCGCCCTCGGGCGGAGGCCCCGCGCGCGCACCCGCGCCGCCGCCTCCGCGACGCGCGTCGGCTCGAGGCCCTCGGGGCCCGAGGGGATCGGCTCGACCTCGACGCCCAGCACGTCGGCCATCCCCGTGATCCCGATGTAGGCGGGATCGCTCGCGAGGAGGACGTCCCGCCCCGGTTGAAAGAGCGCGAGGAGGAGCAGCGTCATCCCCTCCTGCGCGCCGCAGGTGATCACGAGGTCCTCCGGATCGACGTCGATGCCCTCGTCGATCGCGAGGTGGTGGGCGACGAGCGGGTGGATGAGGCCGTTCGTGCGCCCGTACTGGCCCAGGCGGTCGAGCGCGTCGCCCGGCGCGAGGCCGCGCGCCTCGTGCGCCGCGAAGCGCTCGGCGTGGGTCAAGGCATCGCGCACGTGGAAGAGCGCCTCCATCGGGCGGCCCGGCGCGAACGAGATGGCGTCGGGATACTCCGCGGCGACCTCGTTGAGGAAGCGCATCACGCCGAGCGAGCGGGCGCGGAGCGTCGTCCGAGGCGCGATGACGAAGGGGGGATCAGAAGTGGTCACTCGCCTCCATCATTCGGAAGAGCTGCTCGACGCTCGCGTCGGTGAAGTCCCCGCCGTCGCGCTGGATGAGCTCGAGCATCATGCCCGAGCCCGGATCCCGCGCCGTGAACGCCTGGAGCAGGCCCGGGCTGCGGATGACGGGCGTGGCGAACCCGACGCCGCCCTCGCGGAGCGCGTCGACCGCCGCCTCGAGCTCGCGCACGCACACGGCGACGTGGGTGACCCCGGCGCCGTACGCGGCGACGTAGCGAGACACCTGCGACTCGGGCGACGTGCCCTGCGTGAGCACCACGACGACCTCTCCCGCGCGCATCACGTTCGAGACCATGCCGGTGTGTGCGCCACGCGTCTCCCGGCGGCCGACCGCCGTGAAGCCCAGGGCGCGGGTGTACCAGGCCACCGAGGCCTCGAGATCGCGCACCGCCACGGCGACGTGATCGATGCACCGGGCGTGGGAAGCGAGGGCTCCAGGGAGGGGTGGCGTCAACATCGATCGGCAGCTCCGGGGGACGTGAGGAGCGTCGCGAGCGCGCCTGCGAGCGCGGCGACCTCCGGCTCGTCGAGCATCGACTCGTGGTCGCCCGGCACCGAGTCGGCCAGGACGGCGGCGAGGTGCGGACGCCAGAGCGTCGCGTGCACCTCGGCGCTCGGGCACAGGGACTCCGCCGCCGAAAAGAGCGTCGCGGCACCACCGTAGGGCCGCGGCGTCCACGCGGCGATCGCGCGCGCGTGGGCCTCGTGGACGCGCGCGAGGTGAGGGTCGGGCGGCGCCTCCTCAAGGACGCCGCGGGCCTCGGGGAACGCGTCGAGCAGCGCGAGCGTGGCCACCTCGTGGCCCTCCGCGACGAGGCGCCGGGCCATCTCCACCGCGACCGCGCCGCCCATCGACCAGCCCCCCAGGTGGTACGGGCCGTCGGGCTGCACGCGGCGGATCTCCTCCACGTATCGCGACGCCATGGCGTCGAGGTCGTCGCAGGGATCGCTCGCGCCGTCGAGCCCCGCGGCCTGAAGACCGACGAACGGACGAACGGCTGCGATCCGGCGCGCGAGCGGGAGCAGGCGGTGCACGGTGCCCGCGATCCCGTGCACACAGAAGAACGCCGCGCGCCCCTCGGGCCCCTCGGCGAGCCGAACCAAGAGAGACCCCGTCGGCGCGAGCGCCT
The DNA here is from genome assembly GCA_964531755.1 of uncultured Polyangiaceae bacterium. GTDB lineage: Bacteria > Myxococcota_A > Polyangia > Polyangiales > Polyangiaceae > JAAFHV01. The sequence goes on along the minus strand of CAZHGG010000111.1, from coordinate 7,649 downwards.
CGCCGAGGAGCGCCCGCTGCGCCTCGACGGTGGTGTGCTGGAAGAGCGCGAGCAGCGGGACGGCCCGCCCCGTACGCGCCTCGAGCGCGCGCGCGAGACGCACCGCGAGGAGGGAGTGCCCGCCCTCGGCGAAGAAGTCGTCGCGGACCCCGACGGGGTGTCCGAGCACCTCCGCCCACGCGTCGGCCACGAGCTGCTCGAGCGGATCGCGCGGCGCGAGACGTTGCGCGAGCGCGGTCTCCGGGGGCGCGGGCAGCGCGCGGCGATCGATCTTGCCGTGCGCCGTCACGGGGACCTGCGCGAGCAGGACGATGGCCGATGGAACCATGTACACCGGGACGCGAGAGGCGACGTGGGTGCGGAGCTCGGCGGGTTCGAGCGCCGCGCCACCCGCGGCGGTCACGTAGGCCACGAGCCGCCGATCGCCGGGGCGGTCCTCGCGGACGACGGCGATCGCGTCGCGCACGGAGGGGTGCTCCCGCAGCACCGCCTCGATCTCGCCGAGCTCCACGCGGTAGCCGCGCAGTTTCACCTGGTGGCCCACGCGACCGAGCAGCTCGAGCACGCCGTCGTCGAGCCACCGCGCGCGGTCCCCGGTGCGGTACATGCGGTCACCCGGCGCGCGCGCGAACGGATCGGGGAGGAAGCGCTCGGCGGTGAGATCCGGTCGCCCGGTGTAGCCACGCGTGGTGCCGCGCCCGGCGAGGAAGAGCTCCCCGGGGACGCCGATGGGCACGGGACGGAGGTCCGCGTCGAGCACGTACGCGCGCGTGTTGGCGATGGGGCGCCCGATGGGGATCGGCTGCCGCGTGTCGCCCCGCGCGCACGCGTAGTGGGTCACGTCCACCGTCGCCTCCGTCGGGCCGTAGAGGTGGTGCAGCTCGGCTCCCGGGAGGCGCGCGGCCACGCGGGCGCGAAGCTCGGGCGTGAGGGCCTCGCCACCGCAGAACACGCGCCGGAGCGTGACGCACGTCGACAGGTCAGGCTCGTCCAGGAGGGCCGCGAGGATCGTGGGCTGGAGGATCGCGAGCGTGACCCGCTCGCGCGCCATGAGCGCGACGAGCGCCCCCGGATCGGCCTCGGCGCGGGGCGGCGCGAGGACCACTGTGCCCCCCGCGATGAGCGGCCCGAAGATCTCCCAGAGCGAGATGTCGAACGTGAACGCGGCCTTCTGGAGGAAGCGCTCGCCCGCGCCGATCGGGAACGCGCCCTCACGCCACTGCAGATGGTGGGCGATGTTGTCGTGCGTCGCCATCACCCCCTTGGGGCGCCCCGTCGAGCCGGAGGTGTAGAGTACATACGCGAGGCTCGCCGGCGGGACGTCGACCGACGGCCCCCGCGTGCGCGCGCCCACGTCGACGACGAGGACGGTCAGGCCCATCGCCATGGGCGCTCGGTCGGCCACGCCAGGGGTCGCGACCACGAGCGACGCGCCGGCGTCGCCGAGGACGTACGCGACGCGCTCGGGTGGGTGTTCGGGATCGAGGGGAACGTAGGCGGCGCCGGCCTTCAAGACGCCGAGGACCGCGACGACCATCTCGAGGGAGCGCTCGGCCAGCACGCCGACGCGTACGTCGGGTCCCGCGCCCAGGGCCCGGAGGCGCTCAGCGACGGCACCGGCGGCCTCGTCGAGGTCGGCGTACGAGAGCGCGCGCCCCTCGAACCGCGCCGCCTCGGCGCGCGGGGTCCTTCGGACCTGCGCCTCGACGAGCCCGTGGAGCGTGGCCTCGCCGATGGTCTGCTCCGTCGCGTTCCACCGAGCGAGCGTGGCGCCGAGCGCGGCCGCGTCGACCAGCGGGAGCGCGGACACGCGCGCGTCCGGGCTGCGCGCCGCGGCCCCGAGGAGGGTCGCGTAGTACGCCGCGGTCCGCTCGATCGAAGCCGTGTCCCAGAGATCGCGGTCGTAGTCGAACGCGAGGGACAGACCGCGAGGCGTCTCGTTCGCGTCGACGGTCAGGTCGAACTTCGCGCTCCCCTGTCCCTCCAGGGGGAGCTCGGTCTGGACCCCGGGGAGGAGGTTCGCCAGCTCGCCGCCGCGGTGGTAGGCGAAGAGCACTTGGAAGAGCGGGGTCTTGCCCGGATCGCGAGGCGGGTTCAGGGCCTCGACGAGCCTCTCGAAGGGCAGGTCCTGGTGCGCGAGCGCGCCGAGCGAGACCTCCCGCGCTCGGCGGAGCACCTCGCGGAAGGTGGGCGCGCCCGAGAGGTCCACGCGCAGCACGAGCGTGTTGACGAAGTAGCCGATGAGCCCGGTGGTGTCGGGGTGCGCGCGGCCCTCGACCGGGCTGCCCACGGCGACGTCGTCGCGCCCCGCGAGGCGCCCGAGCAGCACGGTGAAGGCCGCGAGGAGCACCATGAAGGTCGTCGCGCGCTCCTCCCGCGCGAGCGCCGCGATCGCCGTCGCGACCGCGGGCTCCACCTCGGCGTGGACGACGCCGCCGCGGAAGCGGCGGACCGGGCGCCGGGGGCGGTCGGTGGGGAGCTCGAGCGGCTCGAGATCGCGGAGGCGCTCGCGCCAGTACGCGAGCTGCGCCTCGAGCACCTCCCCACGGAGCCACCGGCGCTGCCAGCGCGCGTAATCCGTGTACTGTGCAGGTAGCTCGGGGAGGGAGAGGGCGCGCCCGTCGCGCGCGGCGCCGTACCCTTCCGACAGCTCGCGAAGCAAGATGCCCACCGACGCCTCGTCCGACACGATGTGGTGCATCGCGAGCACGAGCGCGTGATCGTCCTCTCCCACCTGGACGAGCCGGAGGCGCACGAGCGGCCCGCGCGCGAGGTCGAAGGGCGCGAACGCCGTCTCCGCCACGGCTCGACGGACCTCGGGGGCGCTGGCGGCGTCCACGACCTCGAGGTCGAGCGCGTGCGCGGGCTCGACGACCTGGACCGGCTCGCCGTCGTGCTCCGCGAAGACCGTTCGAAGAGCGCCGTGCCGCGCCACGATCGCGAGGAGCGCGCCACGGAGCGCGGCCACGTCGAGCGGGCCGCGGAGCCGGAGCACGACGGGCATGTTGTAGGACGTGCTGCCCGGCTCGAGGCGGTCCAAGAACCAGAGCGCGCGCTGCGAGAACGACGCGGGCGCCAGGCCGTCGTCGGGGCCCTCGCGGAGCGGCGGGAAGGCGCGCGCGCCCTCGAGGACCTCCACGCGCGCCGCGAGGGCCGCGAGCGTCGGGCTCGTGAACACGTCGCGGATGGGCAGCTCGACCCCGAGGCGCGCGCGGACGCGCGCCGCGAGCTGCGTGACGAGGAGCGAGTGTCCACCCAGGGCGAAGAAGTCGTCCTGCAGGCCGACGAGCGTCGCACCCAAGAGCTCGGTCCAGATCTCCGCGAGCGCACGCTCGCCCGGCGTGCGTGGCGCCTCGTACGGGCGAGCGTCGGCGCCGAGGTCGGGCGCGGGCAGCGCGCGGCGATCGAGCTTGCCGTTCGGCGAGAGGGGGAGCGCGTCGAGCGGCACCAAGACGCTCGGGACCATGTAGTCGGGGAGGCGGGCCGCGACGAACGCGCGCACCTCCTCCAGCGGCGGCGCCGGGGCGTCGAGGACGACGTAGCCGACGAGCCGCTTCGGAGCGCTGCCGTCTCCGCGGGCCACCACGACCGCCTCCCGCACGCTCGTGTGCGCGCGCAGCGTCGCCGCGACCTCGCCCGGCTCGATCCGGAAGCCGCGGATCTTCACCTGGTCGTCCGCGCGCCCGAGGAACTCGAGCGACCCGTCGGCGCCGACGCGCGCGCGATCGCCCGTCCGGTACATGCGCGCCCCGGACCGTTCGGAGAACGGATCGGGAACGAAGCGCTCCGCGGTGAGGTCCGGACGATGGAGGTAGCCGCGGGCGACGCCCGCGCCGCCGAGGTAGAGCTCGCCAGGCACGCCGATCGGGGCCCGCGCGAGGTGCTCGTCCAGGACGTACGCGGTGGCGCCGGGCAGCGGACGCCCGAGCGTGTGGCCGCGCGCCGGGAGGCTCACGTCCGCGGGCGCGCTCGTGGCGAGGATCGTCGCCTCGGTCGGACCGTAGAGGAGCGCGATCTCCGCGCCGGGGAACGCCTGCCGCATGGCCTCGGGGAGCGCGGGAGGGACCGCCTCGCCCCCCACGAAGAGGCGGCGGAGGGCGCCGACGCGGGAGTGATCGCCCGCCTCGCGGAGGTGCGCGACGAGCGCCGCCATCAGCGCCGGCACGGCGTGGAGGACCGTGGCGTCGCGGACGCGCTCGGCGAGGCGGTCCAGGGCGAGCACGTCCTCGCGGCGGACGATGCGCGCCGTCCCACCCCACGCGAGCGCGCCGAAGAGCTCGAACATCGAGATGTCGAACGCGAAGGACGCGAGGCACGGGATGACGTCGCCCGGACCGAACGCGAAACGCGCGCCGGTGCCGGTCACGAGCGCCCCGAGCGCGCCGTGTGTCACCACGACCCCCTTGGGGTGGCCCGTGGAGCCGGACGTGTAGAGGACGTACGCCGCGCTCGCGGGCGAGAGGCCCGGCGGGGAGAGCGCATGGGCCGCGTGGATCTCGTCGTCGAGCGGGACGACGTGCGCGAGCCGGCCCTCGAGGGGCGCCACCAAGCGCGCGTGCCCGACCGCGATGGCGGCGCCCGAGTCGGAGACGATCGGCGCGCGCCGCTCCTCGGCGTGCTCGGGGTCGAAGGGCACGTACACGCCCCCCGCGAGGAGCACGCCGAGGAGCGCGACCACGGCGGCGGCCGTGCGGTCGCAGCACACGGCCACGAGCACCTCTGGGGCCACGCCGAGGCCGCGGAGGCGACGCGCGAGGCCGGAGGCACGCGCGACGAGCCCCGCGTACGTGAGGGCCTCGTCGTCGCCCACGACCGCGATGGCGTCCGGCGTGCGCGCAGCCTGCGCGAGCACCAGCTCGTGCACGAGGCCGGGCGTGGGGGTGTCCGGGCTCGTGCTCCACTTCGCGAGGGCCGCGCGCTCGCCAGCGCCGAGCATGGGCGCGAGCGCGGCGCGATCGTCGGGTCGGTCCGCGACGTGCTGCAGGATCGCCGCGTAGTGCTCGAGGAGGCGCGCGGCGGTCGCCTCGTCCCACAGAGCCTGCCGGAAGCCCGCGAACAGCTCGAGGGCGCCGTCCACGCGCTCCTCAACCTCGAGGCTGAGATCGAACTTGGCCTCCTGCTCGTCGAGGCGCAGCGCCTCGACGCCGAGATCTCCGAGCGCCGCCGCCGGGGCGGGCTGAAGCGAGAACATGACCTGGAAGAGCGGCGTCGCACCGGGGACGCGCGGTGGGTTGATCGCCTCGACGATCTTTTCGAACGGGACGGTGTCGTGGGCCAACGCGTCGAGGCACGCGTCGCGGACGCGCCGGAGGACCTCGCGGAGCGTGGGCGCACCCGAGAGGTCGGCGCGAACGACGATCGTGTTCACCAGGAGCCCGACCATGCCCGCGAGGGCCGGATCCCCGCGGCCCGCCGTCGGGGTGCCGACGCCGAGGTCGTCCGCGCCGCACCACCGCGACAGGACCACGGTGAGCCCCGCGAGCAGCGCCATGAAGGGCGTGGCGCGCTCGGCGCGGGCAAGCGCGCGCAGCGAGCCGACGACGGGCGCGGTGAGCATGGCGCGGACCACCCCCGCGCGCCCTCCCGCGGCCGCGGTCCGTGGACGATCGGTCGGGAGCTCGAGCGGCTCGAGCCCGGCGAGCCGCGCCTTCCAGTGTGCCAGGCCTCGCGCGAGCGCGGCGCCGACGAGGTGCTCGCGCTGCCACCTCGCGTAGTCCGCGTACGTGGCCGCGAGTGGCGCGAGCGCAGCGGGCCGCTCCGCCACGAGCGCTCGGTACGTCGCATCGAGCTCGCTCGCGAGGACGTCGAGGGAGGCCCCGTCGCACGCGACGTGGTGCGCCACGAGGACGAAGAGGTGGTCCTCGTGCGCGAGCCGCGCGAGCGCAGCGCGAAGGACGGGACCGCGCGCGAGGTCGAACGGGGCGCGCGCGAGCTCTTGCGCCCGCTCGATCGCGGCCCGGAGCGGGTGCGGCTCCTCGCCCATGTCGAGGACGGGCAGCGCCACCGGTCCGGGCGGCTGCACGCGCTGGACGCAGCGCCCGTCGCGCTCCTCGAGCACCGAGCGCAGCGCGCCATGCCGCGCGACGACCGCCTCGAGGGCCGCGCGGAGCGCGGACACGTCGAGCAGCCCACGCACGCGGAGCGCCATGGGCACGTGGTAGGCGGCCCCCCCGGGCTCGAGCCGGTCGAGGAACCACAGCCGCTCCTGTGCGAAAGACGCGGGGGTCTCGTCACCGGCGGCGTACGGTCGAAGAGGTGGCGGCGCGGAGGCGCGCGTCGGATCGCACGCGAGCTGCTCGACCCGCGTGGCCTGCTCGCGCAGGCTTGGGTGCGCCAACACGTCGGCGAGCGAGAGCTCGACCCCGAGCTCCGCCCGCGCGCGCCCCGCGAGCTCGAGCGCCGCGAGCGAGTGACCGCCCAGCGCGAAGAAATCCTCGTCGCGCCGCACGCTCGGGGCGCCGAGGATGGAGCTCCACAGGGCCGCGAGCCGGCGCTCGGTCTCGCTGGCCGGCGCTTCGCCCGCTCCGGTCGCGTCCGCGTGCGCCGGTAGCGCGCGCGCGTTCACCTTGCCGCCGGCGGTGCGCGGCAACCGCGAGAGGACGAGGATCGCCGACGGGACCATGTGCGCCGGGACCCGCGCGGCGAGCCACGAGCGAATCGCGGCCGGCGCCTCCGTCGTGGGCGAGTCGTCCGCCAGGGACACCCAGGCGACGACGTCGCGCGTGCCGTCTGGGAGCTCGCGCGCCCGCGCCGCGTGCTCGCGCACCAGCGGGCTCTCGCCGAGGGCGCGCTCGATCTCGCCGAGCTCCACCCGGTAGCCGCGGATCTTGATCTGGTCGTCCGAGCGCCCGAGAAACTCCAGGACACCCGAGGCCGTGAAGCGCGCGCGGTCGCCCGTGCGGTACATGCGCGCGCCGGGCTCGTCGGCGTGGGGATCGGGGACGAAGCGCTCGGCCGTGAGGCTCGGGTGGTCGAGGTAGGCGCGCGCGAGGTTTCCCCCTCCCAGGTAGAGCTCCCCCGCGACGCCCGACGGGACCTGCACGAGCGCGCGATCGAGCACGTACGCCCGCACGCCCGGGAGGGGACGCCCGAGCGGCAGCGTCTCGGGCGCCCGCTCGTGGGGGGGGACGTAGAGCGTCGCCGTGATGGTGGCCTCGGTCGGACCGTAGCCGCTGCGGACCTCGACGCCTGGCGCGCGTCGGCGGAAGGCGTCCAGGCGATCCCCTCGCACGCGCTCGCTCCCGGTCACGACGAGGCGCAGGCACGGTGGCGGCGCGCGTCCGTCGCGGTCGAGCGCCTCGACCCAGGCGTGCCAGTACGACGCGGGAAGGTTGAGGACCGTGAGGCCGCGCGCGGCGACGAGCGCCGAGAGGTCCGCGGGCGGCGGCGTCTGCGCGGGGCGCAGCGCGAGCGCGGCCCCCGCCGCGAGGGCCGGGAAGATCTCCTCGAACGAGACGTCGAACGAGGGCCCGTGGAATAGGAGCACGCGATCGCGCGGGCCGAGGGCGAGCGCGTCGACCATCGCGCGCGCATGGCGCGCGAGCGCGCCATGCGGGACCAGCACGGGCCGCGGTGTCCCCGTGGATCCCGACGTGAAGACCACGTACGCGCCCCGCGCCGCGCGCGGCTCCTCGAGAGGCGCCTCGTCG
>CAZHGG010000110.1:0-10879 GCA_964531755.1 uncultured Polyangiaceae bacterium | reverse complement strand
CTCTGAGCCGCCGCCCGCGTCCGGCCAGACGCTGGACGATGTCGTGTACGATCCGGCCGCGGGCGTCATCGACGACGCGGCGCGCACGCAGGTGCAGAAGCGACGACCCGCGCTCGACCCGCCCGCGCCCCGCTCGGTCCGAGGGCCTGGGCTGCCGCCGTTTGCGCCCCCGCTGCCGTCCTCGCGCGTCCCCGCCGATCGCGCGCCAAGCTCCCCCGCGCGCTCGGGCCCGGTGAGCCGCCCTGTCGCCCCGTCCGCGCCGCCCTCCTCGCCGCCCCCGCCTCCGGCGTCGAGCGGCTCCTTGCCCTCGCAGAGCGCCACCATCCTCCGCGAGCGAGCCACCGAGGCGTACCTCCGCCGCGATCTCCACCAGGCGCTGAAGCTGTTCGAGGCGTCCCTCGCGCTCGCCCCCGCCGACGAGCGCTCGAAGGCGAACGTCGCGCGCATCAAGGCGAAGCTCGGCCTCCGCTGACGCGACGACGCGCTTCCACGCGGCCGCCAGCCCGTGGTATGGCGGCCGATGCCCCAAGAGAGACCCGTACCCGTCGACCACGCCCGCTGGGAGGCCGTGGAAGAGGCCATCGAGCTGCTCCACGAGGAGCGCTTCCGCGAGGCGCTCGGCCTGCTGCGCGACGTCGTGAAGGCCGACGCCAAGAACCCCTACGCCTACTTCTTCATGGGGCAGGCGCTCTACGAGTGCGGCGAGATCGCCCCCGCGCGGGACGCGTATCGCGCGTGCGCCCTCGTCGCGCCCGAGCACCTCGGCGCCCGGATCGCGCTCTGCCACGTGTTGCGCCAGCTCGGCGAGGTGAAGGAGGCCATCGCCGAGGGCAACCGGGCGCTCGACCAGGCGCCCGGCGACGCGGACGCGCTCTACGCGCTCGGCATGGCGCACCTCGCGCGCGGCGACGACGCCGCGGCGCGCCGACACCTCGAGGCCTTCCTCAACGCGGGGGCCGAGTTCGAGGTCGCGACCGAGGTGCGCGCGGTGCTCGCGGACATGGCCTCGGGCAAGCGCAAGTAGTCGTCACGACGCGCGGTGGCCCGCGGCGCGGGTCGCGCCGCGGGGGGCCAGGACGGCCGCGCGAGGCCGCCCCTGGCTACTTCGTGGCGGCGGCCTGCTCGCAGTTCTCGAAGCGGAACTGGGCCTCGGTCTCGCACTTCTTCTCGCCGTTGTCGGTGCTCACCGCCTTCGGGCAGAGCACCTTCGCCCAGACGCGTCCGGAGGCGACGCCCGCGTTCTCGTTCACGTCGTAGGTGGCCACGCAGTCCTTCTGCTCGAAGCGGCCGAAGTCGCGGCGGCTGAACACGACCGTGATGTTCTGCTGTGGCACGCGGGCGGAGGTGAACAGGCCGGTGACCGTGACGGTGCCCGCCTCCGCGCCCGACAGCGTGGCCGACGCGCTCACGCGGAAGGCGTCGCCCTCGGCGAGGACGCTGCACGCCACGGTGACCGTGCCGCCGCCCTCGGTCTGGTCGGTCTCGACGGGGCGCGGCGAGGTGCCGACGCCGCCGAAGTTGCCGATGGTGATCCACTCGCGGGAGGAGATGCCGCACACCTGCTGGCCGTTGGTGCCAGGGCGGATCTGCGCGTCGATGATGACGCGGGGAATGGCCGGCACCGGATCGGAGCACGCCACCAGCAGCCCGAACGGGACGGTGAGCGCGAGGCAGGACCGAATGAGGGAACGAGCAGCTGGGCGCATGGATGATTCTCCTGAGACCTTTGCCGAAGCAAGCGAGCGAAGCGAAGCGGTGGAAGACGGTGCGCGGCGGTGGGGCGCGGTAAGGTACCGAAACGACGGCCGTTGCCCGTGGCCCCAGCCAGAACTCCGCGAGGGAGTTTAGCTCCATTCCCGGCGGCGCACCAACGTCGCGGTGTGCGCCAGGCGCGGCGCTCGGGCGGGGCCTCCCCGCGCGCCGGGGGGCGCCTCAGGCGCGCGCGGCGGCGTGGAAGCCGCGCTCGAGGTCGGCCTGCAGGTCGCCGATGTCCTCGAGGCCGCACGAGAGGCGGATCAGCCCGTCGCCGATCCCGAGCGCGTCGCGCGCCTCCTTCGGCACGCTCGCGTGGGTCATGATCGCCGGGTGCTCGGCGAGCGACTCGACGCCGCCGAGGCTCTCGGCGCAGACGAAGATCTGGAGGGCCTTGAGGAACGCGGTGGCCGCGGGCAGGCCGCCGCGGAGGTCGAGGCTCATCATGCCGCCGAACCCCCGCATTTGCCGGGTCGCGATCTTGTGCCCGGGGTGCGCGGGGAGGCCGGGGTAGTGGACGCGGCTCACCTGCGGGTGACCCTCGAGGAAGCGCGCGAGCGTCTCGGCGGCCCGCGCGTGCTGGCGCATGCGGACGCCGAGCGTCTTCAGGCCGCGCAGGACGAGGTAGCAGTCGAACGGGCTCGGCACCGCGCCCACCGACTTCTGGAGGAAGCGCAGGCGTTCGGCCATCGCGTCGTCGCTGGTCATCACGGCGCCGCCCACCACGTCGGAGTGGCCGTTCAGGTACTTGGTGGTCGAGTGCACGACCAGCGTGGCGCCGAGCGCGAGCGGGCTCTGGAGCGCGGGCGTCGCGAACGTGTTGTCCACGGCGAGGGCGAGCGACGACGCGCGGGCGATGTCGGCGATGGCGGCGATGTCGAAGATCTTCAGCATGGGGTTCGAGGGGGTCTCGAGCCAGATCATCTTCGTGTTCGGCCGCACGGCCTCCCGCACGCGCGCGGGGTCGGTCATGTCGAGGAACGTGGCCTCGACGCCAAACTGCTTCAAGACCTTGTCGAAGATGCGGAACGTGCCGCCGTACACGTCGTCGCCCACGAGCACGTGGTCGCCGCTCTTCAGCGTGAGCAGGATGGTCGTGGTGGCGCCGCAGCCCGAGCCGAACGCGAGGCCGTGCTTCGCGCCCTCGAGCGCCGCGAGGCAGCCCTCGAGCGCCGTGCGCGTGGGGTTGCCCGCGCGGGAGTAGTCGTAGTCCTTGTAGCCGCCTGGGCCGTCTTGGGCGAACGTGCTCGCGAGGACGATGGGCGTCATCACCGCGCCGTGGATCGGGTCGGGCGCCTGGCCCGCGTGGATGCACAAGGTGTCGAACTTCGCGTCTTCCGAGCTCATGGGCCTCGACTACCACGAAGGCGCTCCGCGAGGAGAAGAGTCGCCTCGCCCGCGAGGGAAGCGGCCGAAGGCCGGGCGCCGGGCTCCATCGCGAGGGCGCGCGCCAGGCGCGGACCCAACGTCGGCGCCGCCTCCGCGAGCGCGGCGATCAGGGCGGGGGCGACCGGCTCCTCCGCGGCCTCGAGCAGCCCCGCGGCCAGCCCGCGGGCGCGCCGCGGGGGCCTCCCCGTGAGCACGTGGAGCAGCGCCGCGGCCGCGCTGAACACGTCGCTCGCGTACGTGGCCGCCTCGCCGCGCGCGACCTCGGGGGCGGCGTAGAGCAGCGTCCCGCGGAAGCGCCCGGTCGCCGGCGCGCCCTCGCCCTCGGGGGCGGCCGGGAAGCGGGCGAGGGCGAAATCGACCAGGGTCACCGTGGCGCCGCGGACGAGGACGTTGGACGGGCTCACATCGCCGTGGACGATCCCGGCGGCGTGCACCGCCGCGATCGCGAGGAGCACGTGCGCGACGGCGGCCTCCCGGACGTCGCTCGCCTCGCCCAGGTCGACCGACGCGAGCGGCGAGCCGGGCGCGACCGTGGTCACGAGGTAGGGGCCGCGGCGGTCGTCCCCCGCCGCCACCACGCTTGGCGCGACCCCCCCACGCAGCCGCCCGAGCGCCTCGGCCTCGGTGCGGAGCAGCGCCGCGGCCGCGTCCTCCGCGACGAACCGGGGCGTCGGCCGCTTGCAGATGAAGGCCTCGCCGCCCCGCGCGACGCGAAAGACGACGAAGAAGCGCCCCGCGGCGAGCGGGCCGTCGACCGCGAAGCCCTCCGGCGGGTGGAGCTCGCGGGCGGTCGAGCTGTCAGCCTCTGGCGCGCGCGTTTTCACTGGCTCTCCCACGGGCGGCAGTTCATCCTCTCCCCAGTGAAGCGTACGCTTATCTTTTTGTCGCTCGCGCTGGGGCTCGGGCTGGGCGCCGGGGCGTGCAGCTCCGACCCGCTGAAGCCCCCGCAGACCACGGTGCCCACCACGCCGGAGGGCGACGCCGACGCGCCCGACGTGCCGCCCATTCCCCTCCCGGAGGGGGGCGTCGAGACGCCGCTCACGTACAGCTCCGAGCTCACGGTGCAGATCATGCCGAGCGATCGCGGCCAGGCGATCCTCGACGCGATCAAAGGCGCGAAGACCTCCGTCCACATGGAGATGTACCAGCTCACGAACAGCGCCGTCATCGCCGCGCTGAAGACCGCCAAGCAGCAGGGGCGGCAGGTGCGGGTCATCTTGAACCAGAACTTTCCGCAAGGCGGCAACGCGAACGCCGGCGCCTTCAACGAGCTGAAGGCCGCGGGGGTCGAGGTGGTCTACGCGCCGGCGGTGTTCTCGTTCACGCACTCCAAGATCCTCGTGCTCGACGGCGCCGTCGGCTGGATCATGACCATGAACCTCACCCAGTCGAGCCCGATCGACAACCGCGAGTACCTCGTGCGGGTCACGGGCGCCGCGGAGGTGGCAGAGCTCGTCGCCATCCTCCAGGCCGACTTCGCCAACAAGTCCGTCGACCTGCCGGGCAAGCTCGTCGTGTCGCCCGGCTCGGCCACGCCGGTCGACGCGCAGAAGCGCATGGTCGCCCTGATGCGCACGGCCACCTCGCAGATCGATCTCCAGGGCGAGTCGCTCGCCGACACGCAAATCGTCGAGACCCTCATCGCCGCGAAGAAGCTCGGCCGCACGGTCCGCATCATCCTGAATGACCAAGAGGGCTCGCCGGGGCAGGACACCGCCATCGCCACGATCAAGGCGGCGGGCATCCCCATCGTGAAGGTGGGCGCGCCCGACATCCACGCGAAGGCGATCATCGTCGACCGCACCCGCGCCTACGTGGGCTCGCAGAACTTCACGTACACGTCGCTCTTGAAGAACCGCGAGGTGGGCGTGCTCACCGACAACGCGGCCGAGGTCGCCAAGATGGCCGCGACCGTCGACGCCGACTTCGCGAAGGGCGTCCCGTTCTGAGCGAACCGGGCTGAGCGACGGGCGCGGTCCCCGACCGAATTTGGTTGCGCCCGCCGGCGCCCCGACTATGGTCTGCACCGCTTCGTGGCCGTAGCTCAGTTGGTAGAGCGCTGGATTGTGGCTCCAGCTGTCGCGGGTTCAATCCCCGTCGGTCACCCCAAAGATTCCGAGCACTTGCGGGAATCGACAACGAGACGGCAGAGGACTGCGCCGGAATTCTGCGCCGCCATTCGAGGAGCCTCTCGGCGGCCCTGAGCGATCCGTGGGCGCACTTGGACGTCGTCGTGGGCTGCTCGTGGCCGAGCCCGAAGCCCCTCGCGCGGCGGCGTCACGGCCCGCCGTCGGGCCGCGGGCCGTCGGGCGCGGCGTCTGCCGGGTCTGCCCCTACTTGCCCGCGATCTCCGTGGCGATCTCCTCCGCGGTCCCGAGCACGGGGCTCGTGCCCTGGACGATGAGGACCCTCTTGCCCTCGACGCGCGCCGTCGCGCCCCCGCGGCGGTGGGCGGCCTCGCTGAAATCGAGCACCGAGAAGGTGGCCTCGTAGGCGCCCTTCCTCGCGCGCACCGAGTACCGGTAAAACCCCGCGCTGGGGCGCTCCTCTTTCACGGGGCTCGAGGCCGCGAAGCCGAGCGTCCGCATCCGCGTCACGAGGTCCTTCGGCGCCGGGATGGGCGTCGCCAGGAGCCGCGCCGCCGTCGCCTCGCCGTCGGGCCCCGAGACGATGAGGGCCTGCTCGGCGCCGATGACGCCGCCCGCGCGCTCGGTCTCGAACACGCTCACGCGGACGCCCTCGGTGTCCCAGCTCGTCCAGGTGCCGAATGGCTGCGAGACCCAGTGGCGAAACGCCACGGCGCCCCGGTCCTCCAGGACGGCCTTCACCTTGATCGCAGGGTATTCGCCGAGGCCCGAGGGGACCGCGCGGCGCGCCCGCTCGGCCGCCTCGGTCGAGCTGTAGCTGATGGACACGCCGAGGTTTCGGGCGATCGACTCCGGAAGGTGGTTTCGCGCGTTGAACGCCCCGCTCGAGCCGCTGGAGGCGCCCTGAACGACGTCGCGCTCGGCGACGACCTTGCCCGTCTTCTTGACCGAGATGACCTCCTTGCCGACGACGGTCCCCGCGCTCCCGTAGCCCCGCTCACCTCCCTCGAACCCAAAAGCACAGACGATCGCCGCCGGCGAGCGCGACACCACGAACATGTCGGCCGAGACGTGGTCGTCCGAGGCGTCCTTGTGCTCGCGTATCACCAGCAAGAACTTGAGGTCGCGAATGGCGTCGATCTTCTTCTCGTCGTAGGGGAAGACCTTCGTCCCGTTCCAGCGGTTCTTGTCGGCGTTCTTCGCGCGGAGCTCGAGGACGTCTTGCAGCGGCGAGGGATAGCCCGCGAGCAGCTTCGCGCCCACCAGATCGGTGTTGTGGACTCCCCCCATCGTGCTGAAGGCGTACCCCGAGGTGGCCCTGCACCGCGGGAAGGCGTGCGTGCCCCGCTCGGGCACCTTGGCCACCAGCGCGTTCGCGCTCGCGATGGACGCGTCGATCGCCGCGAGGTCCGCGGCGCGCTCCTTCAGGAGCGTGGGCGCGCGCTTGGCGCACCCCGCGCCGAGGGAGACGAGCCCCACCAGGAGCACCCCACGCGCGGCGCGCTGGGCCGTTCGTTGCATACCGCGGTTCGCCATCCCGTCCTCGCCGGCGCAGGTTCCCACGGCGCCGCGCGCCCGTGAAGCCGGATCCAGCGCGGAGGCGCCGGCGTGACACGGGCGAGGCCGCGTGGTGCAGTGTCGTATGCGAAAGACGAAGATCCTCGCCACGCTGGGGCCGGCCTCGGTCGACGAGGCGACCCTCTCGGCGCTGCTCCGCGCGGGGGTCGACGCCGTGCGGCTCAACTTCTCTCACGGGACGCCGGACGCCCATCGCCTGGTCGCGGCGCGCGTCCGGGAGGTGTCGGTCAAGCTCGGCAAGGCGGTCGCGATCCTCGGCGATCTGTGCGGCCCGAAGATCCGTGTCGGCACGTTCGCCGAGGGCCCGATCGAGCTCGCCGCGGGCCAGCGCTTCATGCTCACTCACGAGCCGGTGCCCGGCGACGGCGCGCGTGTGAGCATGAGCCACCCTCTCGCGGACGACCTGCGGGTCGGCGACATCCTCCTCCTCGACGACGGGCTCTTGCGCCTGCGCGTCGAGCGGGTGCTCGCGCCCGAGGTGACGTGCGTCGTCGAGAGCGGGGGGCCGCTCTCCGACAAGAAGGGCATCAACGTGCCCGGCGTCGCGCTCAGCGTGCCCTCGTTCACCGAGAAGGACGCCGCGGACGCCGCCCTCGCGAGGGAGCTCGGCGTGGACTACCTCGCGATGTCGTTCGTGCGCACGGGCGACGACGTCCGCCGCTGCAAGGCCGCGGCGGGCGACATCCCGGTCATCGCCAAGCTCGAGAAGCCCGAGGCGGTGGAGAACCTCGACGACATCATCGCCGAGAGCGCCGGCGTGATGGTGGCGCGCGGCGACATGGGGGTGGAGCTCGGCACCGAGAAGGTGCCGCTGATACAGAAGGAGACCATCGCGCGGGTGAACGCCGTCGGGAAGCTCGTCATCACCGCCACGCAGATGCTCGACTCGATGATTCGACACCCGAGGCCCACGCGCGCCGAGGCCTCGGACGTGGCCAACGCCGTGCTCGACGGGACCGACGTGCTCATGCTCTCCGGCGAGACGGCGATAGGCAAATACCCCGTCGAGACGGTGCAGGTGATGGACAGCATCGTCCGCGAGATCGAGGCGAGCGCGCTCTACCGTGCGCTGCCCGAGCCGCCCGCGTTCGGCACCGACTGGCACTTTCACAACGTCACAGCGCGCGCGGCGGCGCTCGCGTCGCGGGCGATCGCGCTCCGCTGCGTCGTCATCGCGACCCGCGACGGGCGCACCGCGAACGTGCTCGCGGACTACCGCCCGAGGTGCCCGCTCGTCGCCGTGGTCCCGACCGAGCGCGTGGCGCAGGCGCTCGCGCTGCAGTGGGGCGTCGTGCCCGTGGTGCACGACGTCGCGGGCCTCTCTCAGCGCGAGCTGCTCGACGTGGCCGATGGCGCCGCGAAGGCGCGCTGCAACGCGCAGGTGGGCGACGCGATCGCCGTGCTCATCGGCTCGCAGTCGGGCGAGGGCCGGCAGCTCATCCTGCGCCAGGTGAAGTAGCGAGACGGGGCCGCTAGACGGCCTTGCCCATGATGCCGTAGCCCTTGTCCACGTACACCGTGGCGCCGGTGATGCCCGCGCCGAGCGGGCTCGCGAGGAAGGCCGCCGTCGCGCCCACCTCCAGCGCGGTGATGGCCTCGGGCAGGGGAGAGTTGGCCTTCGTGTAGTCGATCATGTCCTTGATGAACCCGATCGCCGAGGCGGCGCGCGACGCGAGCGGCCCGGCCGAGATGCAGTTGACCCGGTGGCCCCACTTGCGGCCGGCCTCGAACGCCAGCAGGCGCGTGTCGCTCTCGAGCGCCGCCTTGGCGGAGCTCATGCCGCCGCCGTACCCCGGGACGACCCGCTCGGCCGCGAGGTAGGAGAGGGAGAGGAACGACCCGCCGGGCTTCATCAGCGGGCCGAACCGCTGCACGAGCGACACGTTCGAGTACGCGCTCGTGCCGATGGCCGAGAGGTAGCCGGCGCGGCTGGTCTCGAGCAGCGGGCGCTTCACCTCGGGGCCGTTCGCCAGCGAGTGGACCACGATGTCGACGGGGTGCTCGCCGAACTCCTCGCACATGCGCGCCGCCACGCCGCCGATCGACACGTCCCCGTGCTCGCGGTACCGCTTGCTCTCGCGGGTCTCGGCGGGGATGGCGTCGGCCGTGTCGAAGTCGGCGTCGAGCGCGTAAATACGCTCGAATTCGAGCTTCTCGCCCGACGAGAGGGTGAGCGACTCGTCGAGCTTCCCGCGGCGGAGTAGGGTGGTGAAGATCCCGTGCGCCGGCGGCCAGGTGCCCACGCACACGGAGGCGCCGGCCTCCGCGAGGCACTTGGCGATGGCGAACCCGAAGCCCGCGTCGTCCGCCACTCCGGCGACGAACGCGCGCTTGCCCGTGAGATCGATGGGGAGCATGCACGCGACTCTTCGTTTCCGGGGGGCGCGGCGTCAACGGGAAAAAAAGTACGCGGCGCGCCCACGCGGGAGGCGCGCCGCGTCGCGAGGCCGGCGGCGGCTAGAGGTCGTCGCTGCGACTCCGCACTCCCCCGCGGCCGCGGAAGTCGTAGCGGTCTTCGTCCGCGTTCGCGAGCCCCGCGAGCTTGCGGAGCGCCGCGAGCTGCGCCCCGGCCGTCGCGTCGCTGGACAGGGCGTCGAGCTCGGTCCCGCGCTTCGTGAGCGCCTCGGCCGCGACGGTGCCCGCCACGGGGCCTGTGAAGAGCGCCCCCGCGACGCTCTCCGGGGCCTCGCGCCGACGCCCTCGGAGCAAGGCCGCGACGCCTCCGCGCACCACCGGATCGCGGTGCTGGAGGAGCGGCAGCAGCGCGGGCACCGACGCGTCGCCCTGGCTCTTCTCGAGCACGTGAAGCAGCGGCGCGTATTGCCCCGCGGAGATGCGCGAGACGTTGAACGCCGTCGCGACGAGGTCGGTGGGCGTCGCGACGAACACCGCCAGGAACACGCCGAAGGCGTCGAGCTGGCGGTGGACGAGCCAGCCGACGGTGCGCCGGGCGCGCACCATGTGCACGACGAGGCCGAGGCCGACGATCACGAGCGTGGTCCCGAAGATGCCGAGGATGCGGGCGGAGGTGAGGCCGCTCACCTCGACGTAGAGCTGGATGCGCCGCAGCGTGCCGAGGGCGAGCACCGCGTTTTGGGCGGCCCACACGTACGCGAGGCTCCGCGCGACCTTGGCCCTCGGGTCGAAGTGGAACGGGCCGCGGAAGATGGCGCCGAGCACGACGGTCGAGAGGAGCAGCGCGACGGTGAGCCACACGGTGCCCCGGTGCGCGTACTCGGTGTACCCCAGACCCGCCGGGGGGCGCCCCGCCCACAGCGACAGCGCGTCGAGCGCGTTCATCGCGAGGAAGAGGCCGTTCAGCACGACCAGCGTGTTGCGCGCCGTCGACAGGCTCTGCGGCGTGCACGCGTCGCCCGTCTCGGCGGCGTCGTGGGCGCCGAGCTGCGCGACGAGCGCGCGCCGGAACGCCGGGCGGAGCAGCGCGGCGCCCGCGGTGAGCGAGGCGAGCCAGAAGAGCGGTCGCACCGGCGAGGGCAGCGTGAACGAGCCGAGCAGGCGCGCGCCCCAGGCCTCGAGCACAGGGTTGGCGAGCACGAACACGCCCCCGAAGAGGACCAGCGCGCCGAGCGGCACGAGCACCGTGCTCGCGGCGAACGTGGTGCGCGCGCGCCCGCCGCGGCCGCGCGCGAGGTTCGACGCGCCGCGCGCAACGCCGGCGAGGGCGTGGAGTGAGCCGAGCGCCGTCGCCGCGACGGAGGCGACGAGGTCGGGGAGATACGTGCGCTTTGCACGCAGCGAGACCGCGGTCGCGCAGAGCAGGAAGCTCGCCGTGAGCAGCGCGCCGAACGAGCCCTCCCACCCGAGCCCGAGCGCCACCGCGCCGAGCAACCCCGCGGTGACCGTGAAGCGGAGCGTGAGCCGGCGGCGGCGCGCGACGGCGACGAGCAGGGCGCCGGCGAGGAGGAAGAACAGCGTCAGCGCGAGCCCGCCGCCGAGGCTGTACACGAGCACGTCCGCGAGGGCCACGAAGAGGCCCAGGGCCACGAGCTCGACCGGCCGCGCGGGCGTGGCGCGGCGTGGGGGCGCAGGGCGGGGCGCGACGCCGCCGCGGT
>CAZHGG010000109.1:0-10879 GCA_964531755.1 uncultured Polyangiaceae bacterium | reverse complement strand
GGAGTCCTTGGGGGCCGCGTCTGCGTCCGCGTCCTGGGCGGCCGCCTCGGCGCTCCCCCCGTCGGCCGCGGGCACATCGGCGACGCCTGCGTCCGAGGGCCCAGGCGGGCCGTCCGCGCCTGCACACGCGGCGAAGAGCGCGAGCGCGACGAGCGCGCCGCCGCGCGAAGCGTAGGAACACCTCATCGAGCGATGCTGGCACGACCGCGTACACGCCACAACGACGTCGCTGGCGGATCGACGGCCGAACGCCCTTCACTCGGGGAATCCGGCGGGCTTTCCGTAGCGTGCGAACAGGGGTGGCAGCGACGCGGCGCCGTCTACGCGCGCCCGCGGCTCTTTCCCGTGGTGACTCCCCCCGCCACGAGGTGCGCGATGCGGAGCGGCTCGGGCAGATTCCCGTGCAGCGTCGTCGCGCGGAGGAGCTCGCGCGTCTCGTCGAGGCCGATGCCGAGGCGCTGGACGTAGACGCTCCCTGCTTCCGGGCCCGCGTCGACGGCCTCCATCGGGCCCGCGGCGCAGATGAGGGCCCATTTCCGCTCGGCGCCCCTCGCATGACCGAAGAGCGCGTCTTTGATGCGCGACATTCGCGGCATCCGTCGCGCGACGGTGATCACCGGAACACCGAGCCCCGCGTGGAGGGCGTGGACGTCGACGACGTTGAACCCGGCGACCGCGATCCCCTGGAGCAGCACGGCCCGCACGTGCTCGCGAAACTGGCTCGTCCGGACGAGCTCGATCATGCGCATCGTGGAGTTCCGGCCGTCGCGACGGACTCGCCCGGAGAGCACCCCGTCCACCCGGGTGCGAGAGCACACGATGCCGACGAGCCGCACGTCGCCGCGGTCCTCGGGGTGGAACGGGGCGTCGTCGAACCCGACGACGTTGGTGATGGGAGAGCCCACGAGGCGAGTGTACGCCGTCCGCGATTGGCCGCGTCCCTCACCCGCCCCTACCCCTCAGCCGCCCTCACCCGCTCCCGATCCTGACCCAGGCAGGGCCAGGGCCAGGGGCCAGGGCCAGGGTCGGGATCAGGGGCTCGGCGCGTAGCCTCCTAGCGGCGCGCGCCCCTCCTCCGCCGCGCAGCCGCGAGCGCGAGCGCGCCGAAGGCGCCAAGCGCCACGGAGCTCGGGACCGAGGGCGAGGAGCCGACGGTCGCGCAGCCGCCTCCCTCGAACGAGCCGTCTTGCCCGGGGGCCGGTGGAGGCGCTGTCGTGGAGGGCGGCGGCGGCGCGCCCACGCCCGTCACGACGACGTCCACGGTGTCGCTCGCCGTGAAGTGCGGATCGCGCACCTCGACCCTGAATCCGTACGAGGTGTCCGCCGCGGTCTTCGGCGCGACGAACCCGGACAGGGCGGTCTCCGGTGTCGTGAGCGCCACGGGCGGCCCGCTGATCTGCGTCCAGCGGAAGGTGAGCGGCTCGCCGTCCGGATCGACGCTCTTGCTCGCGTCGAGGACGACCTTGGTGCCCTCGGGCACGCGCTGATCGGGACCCGCGTTGGCGACGGGACCGACAGGGCACGTGTGCGCGCCGTTCGGGACGATCGTCGCGAAGGGCTTGTTCTCGATGCCCTCGAAGGCGAGATCGTCGAGGTCCCAGCTCCCCGCGCCAGCGGTCGCGTCGGTCCCGAGGCGGAAGCGCACCTTCACGGTCTTCCCCGCGAGCTGGGCGCCGAGCGCGAGGACCACGTCCTCGAAGAGATCGCCGCCCGCGCTCCGGCCCACGAAGGCCTGTCGTGCCTCGAGCGGGTTGCCGCTCCCGCCGACCTCGCCGGTGTAGGCCGCGCCGGCCCCGAGGGTCGAGACGTCGCGCCAGGTCGCGCCGCCGTCGTCGCTCAGCTCGATGACCCCGCCGTCCGCGTGGACGAGCGGATCGCCTCCGCTCTGGAGCGCGTAGCGGTGCCTCAGCTTGATCGTGAAGGGCGCGCTGGCGCTCACCGTGAGCGCGGGGGAGACGAGCGCGGTGTCGCTCGCGGCGCCCAGCGCGGAGGCCCGCCAGTGGTGATGCGTCGCGTCCTCCGCGATCCGCGACCACACGCGGGACGCGTCGGTCCCGGAGAGCGCCCAGGCGGTGGTCGGGCTCTCGACGTCGTCCGTGGCCGAGGTCGCCGGCGCGACGTCCGTGTTCGCCCGCACCGAGAGGTCCGCGCGCACCGCGGGCTCGCACGAGATCGCGCCTGGCGCGGTCACCTCGAGCGAGAAGAGCTGGACGCCGAGCGCGCTCGGATCGAGCGTGACGGGGACCGTGACGGACGCCGTGCCATACCCTGGCACCGCGGGGAGGCGTGCGGTGCTCCCCGACGGAAAGAGCACCGCGGCGCTGCTCGCCGCGAGGACGACGTCGAGGGGCGACGAGGGCACCGCCCCGCGGTTCTGGACGACCACGCGCACCTGCCCGGTCTCCTTCTGATCGAGGACGCCGTCTTTGTCGCACGAGAACGGCGAGTCCTCGACGACCACCTCCTTCACGCGGAGATCGGTGCCCGCGAAGCTCTCGACGACGCCCGCGAAATCGACCGACGCGGGGTCGACCGGAGCCACCGCGCAGGCGCCGAGACCTCGCTTCGCGAAGGCCGCGCCGGCCAGCGCCGCGTCTTCGGGGCTCGCGGCCGCGATCGCCGCGAGCATCGCGTCCCGCTGCTCGGTGTACGTGGCCTCCTTCGGCGTGAGCTTGAGGCCCGCGACCATGTAGTCCGACATGGCGCGCTGCTTCTGGGCGAACGTGCGCCCGGGCGTCGGCTGCTTCAGCATCGCCGCGTAGACCTCGAGCATCGCGACCGCCCAGACCTCGCCGCCGTTGTGCACCTCGGAGCCGAGGCCGCCGGCCTGGACCGGGGGGGCCGTGGGGCCCGTCGGGAGCGCGCTCTCGTCCATGATGTGCTTGAACGTGAGCGGGTTCTTGCTCATGTTCGTGGTGTACGGGTAGCGCCTGTTGCCGAAATACCCCGCGTTTTCCCCCTTGTACCGCGAGGCATAGATCGGGCGGGCGTACACCCCGTCGAAGTTGTCGCCCTCGCGGATCACCATGTGGAGCGCGTTGAAATCGCCCCAGCCCTCGCTCATGGCCCTGCACTGGTGCGTGCCGCAGTCGGCGAGGCGATGGTGGAAGTAGTGGCCCCACTCGTGCGAGACGATCGTGCTGTCGAGGGCCCCGTCCCGCTCCGCCTCCACGAGACGGTAGAGGCGCGCGCGCACGGCGCCCGCGGCGAGGCTGGCCTTCAGCGCGTCGCCGGTCGACTTGAGCACGCCGAACGTGGGCACGTGCGGACCTGGATAGGTCGCGCTCGTGGACAGGGTCGGAGGCGTCGCCGCGACCACGTTGTCGCCCGCGATCATCCCCACGCCACCCGCCTCCGCGACGCGCTGCGACTTCGACGAGGAGGGGCACGAGGTGCCGCCGATGTCGACGAGGACGATCTTCCCCCGGACGTCGTTCACGAGGGGGCTGCACGCGTCGCTGCCTGGCGCGGCGCCGTCGTCCGCGAGGACCACCTCGGCGCTCACGTCGTACGAAGCCGGGCCGTAGGGACCGTAGCGGATCGGCGACACGTCCCCGCTCGGGGTGAGCGTGAGGCGCTGGGTGACCGCGGGGTCGTAGACGTACATCTGCATGCGGGGCGAGCGGCCGTCCGCGGGCGTCGCCATGTTCGCGTTGTTGCGGTTCGTGGGCGCGCCATCCTGCGCTTCGGCGAGGATCCGATCGGCGCCGAGCCCGCCGCGGCCGAAGTTGTCCTGCTGGGCGTTCCCCGCGGCCTCGGTGAAACCGGACGCGTAGAACCAGTCGTGAAGCCAGTTGTTCACGTAGAAGAGCTGCGTGATGGCGGCCATCTGCTGCTCGGGTGACGCGAGCGGATCGAGCGCGTGGTCGTACACGCGATCGAAGACGCCCGGCGCGGTGATCGACGCGCGGAGATCACCCTCGGTGAAGCCGTTCGGTGCGACCACGTCCGAGTAGGCGTCCACGTTGTTCCCGAGCGTCTCGGTCGCGCCCACCGGGAGCCAAGGATCGAACGTGCCGGCAGGGTTCTTGTTGAAGCCGTCCATCGCGACGCGGTTCGCGGGGACGAACGCGGGGCCCGTGGCGTCCGGCAGCCCTGTGGGGTGGGGCGTGAAGTCCGCCTGTGGCCCGTCGAGCGGGCGGTGGTCGCCGGTGGTCTCGGCCCAGACGCGGTACTCGAACGCGTCCTCGGTGAGATCGGTCCGCTCGAGGACCCGCCCCGTCGTCGCGTCGATCAAGTACCGCAGCGCCTCCGGGCGGGTGGTCGAGGCGAGCGTGGGCGTGGCGAAGAGCTCCACGAAGTACGCGGGCACGAGGTCCTCCCCGACGGGGAAGAGGACCTTCTTCGCGCGCGCGGGCTGCGTGAACCGAGCCTTGGCCTGCCCGGCGGACGCGAGCGAGAACCCCACGTACCCGGCGCCCTCGGGGCCCTCGTCGACGAGGTCCTGGGCGCTCGGCGCCGAGGCGCCGTAGGCGTCCGCGAGCGCGTCCGCGAGCGCGTCGCGTTCGGTCCGCGCGAAGGCGCGCGGGGTGGAGCGGAGCGGGCGCAACCCGCCGGAGATGGCGACGAGCTCCAGGTTCCGGCGCATGAGCACCCGGACCTCTCCCCCGTAGATCGCGACGCCGTCCACGTGTTGACGAAGCGTCGCCACGACGCCGCCGCGGCCCGTGTCGTGGACGTGCCCGAGCACCGCCCCGGCCACGATCGCGGGCGAAATCCCGTAGCGCGTCGCGTTTCGAACGAGGTGGGCGCGCGCGGCGAGCTCCGGGGACGTGACCCCCGCCGGGGCCGGCTGCGGCGAGACGGCCCACGCGAAGCGCGGCGCCGAGGTGGCGCGGTCGACCGACGAGACGCGCACGTCCGGCGCCGGCGCGCTCGGCGCGTCCGTTGGGCCGGGCCGGTCGGACGGGGCCTTCGTGTCGGCGCACGAGGCGGTCGACGCGAGCAGGATCGCCAAGATCGCTACGTGGAGGCGCGAGCGCGTGGACGAGCGGGGCGATGGGCGAGTCATGGGGCCTCGTGTGCGTCGGAGGATCTCGTCAGAGTACCCATAACGACGCGGCCGCGGTGCAACAGAGATGACGGACGATGCCGTCCGCGGTCGGGGCGGCGAGTGGCAGTTCGTGGTCGTCGTCCCAGTCTTCGCCGAGGTGGGCGCATCGTCTCCCGCCATCGACTGCTCTCCGCGGGGAGATTCGGAGGAGCCGGTCTCCGAGTCCGCAGCAGCGAGGGCTCGCAGGACGGCCTACCCTCGCCCCAGCTCCGACCGTACGCTCGCCGGATGGTCCGCCAACGACGACGCGCGCACCAGGCCTTGACCTGGGAGTGGCTGCTCGATCCCCTGAGCAGTGACGAGTTTCTCCGGAGCTACTGGGAGACTCGCCCCCTCCTCTTGAGACGCGCGCGACCCGACGCGTACCACGAGCTCTTCTCGATGCGGGACGCCGAGATCCTGGTCGCCTCGTGCGCCCCCCAGAGCGACGAGCTCCGGATGGTTCGCCAAGGCAAGTACGCCTCGGTGGGCGGTCGCCGCAGCACGGTCGGATTCTCGCGCGTCGACCTCGACAGCGTGAGCTCCGCGTGGCACGCGGGGTTCTCGATCAACGTGAACGAAGTGCAAGCGCGCTGTCCGTCGGTGGCGCGGCTCCAACGAGCGCTGCAAGAGCGCCTCGCGCACCGCGTGAACGTGAACATGTACCTCTCGCCGCCGAGCTCGACCGGCTTCGACTGCCACTACGACGTGCACGACGTCTTCATCCTGCAGATCGAGGGGCGCAAGCGGTGGCGCGTCTTCCCTCCTCTCATCGAGCTCCCCCTCGACTCCCAGCCCGGCGCGGGTGGAGACATGCCGGATCCCACGATCGAAGGGACGCTCGGGCCTGGGGACCTCCTCTACCTGCCCCGCGGATGGTGCCACGAGGCGTCCAGCTTGGGCGCCCCGTCGCTCCACCTCACCGTGGGCGTGAACGTCCGTCGGTGGGTGGACCTCGCTCAGAAGGCGCTCACCGCGCTCGCGGTCGAGGACGTGAGGTTTCGTCGCGCGCTCCCGCCGGGGTACCTGGCGGCCGGCGCGGACGCCCTCGAGCCGCTCTTGCGTGGGCTGCTCGACGCGTTGGCCAAACGCCCCCTCGCCGAGCCTGCCCTCGAGGCGCTGGCTGCGGACCTCGTCGCGACGACCTCACCCCGGGTCGATGGCCGATTCGGGCGCGCGCAGGGGCGGGTCGAGGCGGGCAGCGTGCTCGAGCGTCTCGTCCCTTGCCGGGTCGTCCGAAAGGAAGGGCACGTCACGTTCCTCTTCCCCGGAGGCTCGATGCCCGTTCCTGCGCGCTGGACCGCGGCCCTCCGCCACGTGGCGGCCTCCGAGCGCTTCGTGGTGAGCAATCTCCCGGGCCTCTCGCTCACCGTTCAGCGACGACTCGTGGAGCGCCTGGTCGAGGCCCATGTCCTGCGCGTCCGGACACCCCGAGGCACCCGAGGTGGCCGATCATGAGCCTTGCCATCGCGGTGGCGACCGCTCGGGCGCGGGTCCTGACCTCGATACCTGGCGCCTTGCGCGTGGAGGCCCCTTCAGGGGTGCGGCGCCTTCCCGGCCGTCACGACTCGCCCCCGCGATAGATATCGTACCGGGCTCCGCTACCGCCCTTCACGCGCGTCTTGACCCCAAGCCCCTTCTTCGGGAGCGGAGCGCTGGGCCTCTCGTCGTGGGTCTTCTCAGGCCGCGGGGTCGTTTGGCGGGTCTTCTTCGTCATCGGAGTCTCCTTGGCGAAAGGCGCGGCCGGCGGGGCCGCCGCTCGTTAGTACAGGTCAAACCAGGTCCCGCTCCCCGCCCGCACGCGCGTCTTCACCTTGAGAGGTGGCTTCTTGGCCTTCGCCGGACGTGTCCTCTTCGAGGGGGTCTTCTTCACGGTCTCCTCGGTCTTCGTGCTCATCTCGTCCTCCGCTCCGGCGCCGAGCATAGCGCGCACTCCGTGGCTGTCGAGGGGAGGTCGCAGGCGCGAGTCCGGCGGCGACGCCTCCAGCACCGCCGTACGAACCGTGTGCTCCAGTCTCCGACTCGCCTCTCCCCTGATCTCTTCTTTCGACGGGCTCTGCGTAGCGCTCGTCTGCGCCCTTCTTCGAGTTCACCGAGCGCAGCGTGTTCGCGTGCCTCAGCGTGCTCTTCACGCCGCTGGTCACGCGGCTCGCGTCCCGTTCCTCCTCCCCTTCTCCATCTGGCGCGGTCGTCTCGAATTTCCGCGCGTACTCGCCGCGCGACCGGGCGAGGCAGGCTCGCGGTGACGCCTTTACTCGGCCTCCCGGCCCCACCGCGCGCCCCCGGCGCCTGACCGGCGCAGCCGAGCCCGAGGGGCGCGTCGTCGAGGACCACGTCGAGCGGCGCAGGCCGTAGCGTCACGTTGCGCCCCCACCAGACCCGAGGGGCGAGGTGAGGCGTTGGCCGGTGGGCATAGCGCGCGCGACGGCCTCTGGCGCGCGTCGTCTCCCACGCCCATAATCGGCGCCGATGGCCACCAACAAGAAGGCGTCGAGCCCCGCGGCGAAGGTCGCGAAGGCGCCCGCGAAGAAGCCCGCGAAGGTCGCGAAGGCGCCCGCGAAGAAGCCCGCGAAGGTCGCGAAAGCACCCGCGAAGAAGCCCGCGAAGGCACCCGCGAAGAAGCCCACGCCGACCTCGGATCCCAAGCTGCGCGCCACCGACAAGAAACCGCAGGGCTGGAGGGTGCCGCTCGACGACCTCCACCACGCCACCCCGTACGCCGTGGAGGAGCGGGGCGACACGGTGTGGCTGCTCGGCCACACGGCGCTCGTCGTGACGCGCGTCGCCGAGGCGAGCCCGTGGAAGGTGGCCCTCCCGCCGATCGACTTTGCGCGCGCCCACGCCGCGACGGCCACGCTCTTCTACGCGTTCGTCGAGGAGGCGGACGAGGTGTGGGCGATCGACGTGGAGGCCCGCCGCGTGTGGGGCGCCACGCTCCCGGCGTCGAGCTGGCGGCCGGAGCTCTTCGTGTGCGCGGGGGTGCTGGTGGCGCAGCGCGGAGGGCTGCTCGCGGCGTTCGACGCGGACACCGGCGCGCCGCTCTGGTCGCGCACTCTGGCTTCCGATGACGCTCAGATCGTGGCGGCGGCTTCGGGCGAGGGCCTCCTGCTTCACTTCGTGACCGACGCCCTCCTGCTGCGGCTCGATTGGAGGACCGGCGAGACGCAGCTCTCGCGCGCTGGCCTCGAGAGCGGGTGGTTCGTGGGGGATGCGGGCGAAGGGCGCGTGCTCCTCGGACGCGATGGGGAGCTCGTCCTCGTGGAGGCGCGCGAGGGGGGCGCCACCCTTTGGAAGGCCACGGCGGTGGAGCCCGCGTGCGCGCTCGACGGCCGCGGTCGGGTGCTCGCGTTCCGGGACGTCACCCGCCGGGGCTCGAAGACCGAGTCGAAGCTCGCGGCCCTCGACCTTCGCACGGGCGTGGCCGTGTGGACCACGCAGGTCAACGCTTTCCCACATCCGCCGAAGGTCGTGGGCGACCGCGCCTTCCTGGCTCGCGGCGGCAAAGTCCTCGCGCTGCGCCTCGATGACGGCGCGCCGAGCACGCTCGCGCCGGCCCAAGCGCTCCTGGGCACGGGCGTCGGGCGTCTCTACGTGTGGGGGAGCGCGTCGTCGCGCACCGATGTCCTCGCGCTCGACTCCCTCGGGTGAGGGTCTTCTCGCCGTCTGCGCGAAGATCCGCGTCAGCGCCGAGACCACGGCCCGTCATGCCCGAGCCGCTTTCCGGCATGCGAACGCGCGTCGCGGACCCGCGCGCCCTCGGTCAGGGCCTTGTGACGAATGAAGGAAGAGCTGCCCCGGCCGGCGTGCCCCGCGCGCGCCGACCGCGAGGCCGCGCGTCGTGATCGGGCCGGCGCGTCGCCCCAGAGGCCCGCGGAGGCGCGGCCGATCGCCCCGTGCTACGAAGCCGCACCGTCATGACGTCCCCCACCTTGGTCACCTTGGGCAAGAAGCGCCCCCACGACGCCTCGCGCTTTCTCCCCACGACGCGCGCGGATCTCGACGCCCGCGGGTGGGACGCGCTCGACGTGCTCATCGTCACGGGCGACGCGTACGTCGACCACCCCGCGTTCGGCCCCGTGCTCATCGCGCGCTTCCTCGAGGGCCGCGGCTTCCGCGTGGGCGTGGTCGCGCAGCCGCGGTGGGACTCGCCCGACGACATCGCGCGCATGGGGCGCCCGCGGCTCTTCGTGGGCGTCGCGGCGGGCAACCTGGACTCGATGCTGAACCGCCTCACGGCGCAGAAGAAGACCCGCGGGGAGGACCAATACACCCCTGGCGGCAAGACCGAGGCCCGCCCCAACCGCGCCACGCTCGTGTACTCCAACCTCTGCCGACAGGCCTTCCCCGGGCTGCCGATCGTGCTCGGCGGCATCGAGGCCTCCCTCCGACGGATTGCCCACTACGACTACTGGTCCGACCAGGTGCGCCGCAGCGTGCTGCTCGACGCGAAGGCCGATTTGCTCGTGTTCGGCATGGGCGAGCGCCCGGCGTGGGAGATCGCGCGGCGGCTCCAGGCGGGCGAGCCCGTGTCGGCCCTCACCGACGTGCGAGGCACCGCGCACGTGAAGAAGAACCGGCGCGAGTGGGCGCCGCTGCTCGCCGACGTGAGCCGCTACACCACCGACGGCAAGCTCCTCGTGTTGCCCTCGTACGAGGAGGCCCGCGACGACAAGGCCGCGTTCGCGCGCATGTCGCGCATGTTTCAGTACGAGACCAACCCCCATAACGGGCGGCCCATGCTCCAGCCGCACGGCGATCAGGCCGTGTACTTCAACTCGCCGGCGGAGCCGCTGACCGAGGCCGAGATGGACGGCCTCTACGATCTCCCCTTCGCGCGGCTCCCCCACCCCTCGTACACCGAGCGCATCCCCGCGTACGAGACCGTGAAGCACTCGATCGTGACCATGCGCGGGTGCTTCGGCGGCTGCACGTTCTGCAGCATCACCGAGCACGAGGGCCGGGTCATCCAGAGCCGCAGCGAAGAGAGCGTGCTGCGCGAGGTGCGCGCCCTCTCGCGCATGGACGGCTACCGCGGCGTGCTCTCCGACGTGGGCGGCCCCACGGCCAACATGTACAAGATGACCTGCAAGGACGAGAAGACCGAGGCGAGCTGCCGGCGGCTCTCGTGCGTGCACCCGGGCATCTGCGAGAACCTCGTCACCGACCACGCGCCGCTCGTGTCGCTGCTCCGCAAGGTGCGCGCCGAGCCCACCGTGAAGAAGGCCTTCATCGCGAGCGGCGTGCGCTACGACCTCGCCGAGCGGAGCCCCGAGTTCATCCGCGAGCTCGCGGAGCACCACACCGGCGGGCAGCTCTCGGTCGCCCCCGAGCACTCGAGCGACAAGGTCCTCGCGAAGATGAAGAAGCCCTCGATCACGAGCTACGAGCGGTTCGCGACGGCGTTCTGCCAGGCGAGCGAGGACGCGGGAAAAGAGCAGTACCTCGTGCCCTATTTCATCACGGGTCACCCGGGCTCGTCCCTCGAAGACACGGTGGAGCTCGCGCTCTATCTGAAGAAGAACGGGATGCGGCCGCGCCAGGTGCAGGACTTCATCCCCACGCCGATGGCGATCGCCACCACCATGTTCTACACGGGCACGGATCCGCTCTCGGGCGAGCCCGTGTACACGGCCACCGACATGCGCGAAAAGCGCATGATGAAGGCGCTCATCTTCTATTGGGACGAGCAGCACTGGCCGCTCGCGCGCGAGGCGCTCGTGAAGGCGGGTCGGCCGGACCTCATCGGGCGCGCGCCCCACTGCCTCGTCCCGCCCGACTACGGCGCCACGGCGTCGCGGGGCGCGTTCAACCCGTGGGGCAACGGTGGCGGAACCGGTCACCCACCGC
>CAZHGG010000108.1:0-10931 GCA_964531755.1 uncultured Polyangiaceae bacterium | reverse complement strand
CCAGCAAACCAGGTAGCGGGCGAGCTCGTCGGCGGACCGGCCGGGCTCACGGGCGCGGCGCCCGCTGCGGGCGGGGCGGCGGCGCCGGACGAGGCCAGCGAGGTGAGCGCGAGGACGATCCCCACGGCTCGAGCGTGTGCGCGCAGACCCGTCATGTCCTACCTCCTCGCACTGTGCGGCGGCTCGGTCAACCTTTCGACCCCCCCGCCGTGCGCGCGCGGCGCCGCGCGACCTTCGGCGACCCGCGCGTCCGCCGGCGCGCTGCCCGTGCTAAGCCTCGGACTTCACGATGGAAGGGCGCCTGCGGTACGATGGCTATTTCTGGCGGAGGCTCGCGCTGCTCGGCGCGGCCAGGGGCCCCACGTGGCTGCTCCGCTACAGCCCCCCGGTCATCGGCCTCGCCGCGATGGCGCTCGTGCCCCACGCGCGTCACGCCGTGTTGCGCAACTTGGAGCGCGTCCGCGGCCGGCGCGGGCCCGTGGCCGACACGGTCGACACCGCCCGCACCTTCGCCGCCTACGCCGCCTCGCTCGCCGAGGCGCTCGCGGCGGGCTCGAAGAACGAGGTCGCGTTCCAGAGCCACACCGTCGACGGCAAGGAGAACATGTACGCCGCGCTCGACCGCGATCGCGGCGTGATCGTGGCCAGCGTGCACTCGGGCGGGTGGGACGTGCTCGGCGCGCTCTTCGCGGACCGCGTGCGCACCCAGGTCACGATCGTGATGGAGCCCGAGCGCGACCCCGTGGCGCGGAGGTTCCACGACGAGGTCCGCGAGCGCGCGGGCGTCAAGGTCGCCCACGCCGGCGACGATCCTCTCGCCGCGCTGCCCCTGCTCCGCGCGCTCCGCGAGAAGGGCATCGTCGCGCTGCTGTGTGACCGCACCCCGCAGGGCATGAAGACCTTCGACGTCCAGCTCTTCGGCGCGCCCGGGCGCATCCCGCAGGGGCCCGTCCGGCTCGCGCAGCTCTCCGGGGCGCCGATCGTGCCGCTCTTCTGCGCCCGCGCGGCCTTCCGCAGCTACCACGTGCGCGTGTGCGAGCCCATCGTCGTGCCCCGCAACGCCGACGAGGCGACGCTGGCGGAGGCCGCGCAGCGCGTCGCCGACGCCATGACCGCGTTCGTGACCGACTACCCCACGCAGTGGTTTCACTTCAACGAGTGAGCCCCGGTGCCCTCGCGCCCGCGGGCTGGAGCCCGGGGCAGGGAAAGCTCACGAAGCCCGCCGCGCGGCGGGCTCTTCCGGCTCTCGTCGCGACCTTGACGGCGAGCCCGCCCCGCGGGCGTTGCGTAGGTTGATCCCTGGATTTCTCTGCCCCGGGCTTCCGCCCGCGGGCGGTCATGCTTGGACCGGCCTGCAATCCGGGATTTGCACCCTAGTCGAACTTGTAGTTCAGGCCGCCGCCGAGGGTGAGCGCGCGGATGGTGTAGGTGCCGCCGTTGATGGCCTCGCTCGCCGTGGGGTTGCCCTTGACCGGGTTCACCCGCGGCACCATCGCGGTCGCCGGGTCGACCTCCACGTCGGGCGCGAAGATGTACGAGAACGCCGCGTCGAGCCGCCACTTGCCGATGAAGAGCCCCGCGCCGCCGCCGATCTGGACCTTGTTCGTGTCGACCGTGAGGGGAGAGACCCACTCGGTGGGGATGGCCGAGGTCTCGTAGGAGATGCCGGCGCGCAGCGCCGTCCGGTAGCTGTAGATGGGCTCCTTGAAGGTGAACTCCCCACCCAGGCGCACCGAGTTGGAGTCCTGGAAATTGCGGGGCAGGGAGATGGGGGCGACCTTGAACGGGGTAGGGAAGCCCGTGACATCGAGCAGCTGCATGCTCTTCGGCGTCACGTCGATGCTGTCGTGCAGCGACCAGAACTCCCGCACGTACGCGGCCTCCACGCGCAGCTGCTTCTCGTTGGCGAGCTTCTGACGAAACTCGACGCCCGCGCGGATCGTGCCGGGCAGGCGGAACGTGACGCTCCCGTCCTCGCCGTCCTGCTTGGCCCGATCGAAAGGCGCCGCCGTGGGGAGGCGGACCTTGAGCGTGGCGGGCGCCGAGATCCAGAACGGCAGGTGCCCGGAGACGCCGACGCGAAAATGCTCCTCGGGCTCGTAGATCACGCCGAGGCCCCCGCTCGGGGCGAAGATGGGCCCCACGCTGAGCTGCGAAGTGGCGTCGTAGTTGGGGTCCTCCGGGGCTCCGATGAGGCGGTCGGCAGGGTTCGCGTTGAACACCACGGTGGAGGCGAACTTGCCGACCAGCACGTCGAGGCCGGCGCCGAGGCGAAGCTGCGGCGTTGGCTTCCACGCGAAGTAGCCGCCGAGCTGCACGAGCGCGGAGCCGTCCATCGACAGGAGCGAGTAGCGCGAGGGGGAAGGCTGGCCGTCGATCGTGGCCGGGTACGTGGCGATGGGCACGTACGGCGCGAGGATCGCGCCCGCGAGTGTGTACTGCTTCTCCTTGCCGAACGCGTACGAGCCCGCGATCGTGGGGATCGGCAGGAACGGCGTGGAGCCCTTCACGGTGGGGTACTCGTACACGCGCACCGTGCCGCTCGCGTCCACCACCTGCGTGCGGCGCTTGAACTCGCTCGAGAAATTCAGCCAGGTGCTGTCGAGCAGGATGCTCGTGCCGGCGTCGGCGATGCCCGCCGGGTTCGACCAGACCGCGCCGAGGTCGTCGGCGCCGGCCACGAACGCGCCGCCGCGGCCCACCGCCCGCACGCCGCGGTCGGAGAAGTAGAGGCCCGCCGCGTGGGCGTCGGTCGCGAGCGCGCTCACGCACACCCATGTCCAAGCCGCCGCGACGAACGTGGCCGCTCGCAGGGCGCGCGTCCGCGTGCGGTGTCGTTGGTTGGAGGGGAGCATGCTGGGGGTCATTGTCGCCGGCATCGGCGCCCTTGCGGGAGAGAAAAGGGAGCGAAAAGGCACCGCCGCCCGCGGCGCGAGGTCGCGCCGAGGTCACGCGCGGGGGTCTGCCAGGTCAGCGCACGCCGTTGCGCACGACCTCGTAGAACTGCTCGAGCCCGCGCTCCTTGTTGAGCAGGAAGTCGGACACGTTGTCGGAGATGTTCCGGTAGTCGGGGTTCGCGAGGCGCGCCTCGGGCGCCTGCGTGGGATCCTGGCGGTTCACCTCGGCGATCGCGTCGATCATCACCTCGAGCGGCGTCTTGCCCTTCTGCGGGCCGTCGGGCAGCGGGGTGACGAGCTTGCCGAGCACCACGGTGATCACCTGGTTCGGGTCGATCTCGCGGGCGCAGATCTCGGTGCCGTCGGCGTCGAGCGCGCGGCCCGCCATCTTCGCGAGCAGGGCCGACTGCGCGTCGATGAGCCCCTTCTCGAGCACCGCGCCCTTCGCGTCCTTCTTCGAGGGCGCCATCGCGGTCGAGGCCACGCGGATGAAGGGCACGAGGTTCTGCTCGTCCTTCAGCACCTGCACCACGTCGGTCATGGACGCCAGCGTCGCCTGCAGGGCGTCGTTCTTGGAGGCCTCGTCGACGAGGTACTGCATGAGCATCTGCAGCTCCTTCCGCGCGGGCTCGTCCTTGCGGAGCGCGTCGGTGAGGTCCATCGCGGCGGCGAACGACGGGCCGCCCACGGTGTCGCTCATCTTCTTCGGCAGCTCGTCCTGGAGCCACGCGCACCGCTCGTAGGGCGGCGAGAACGAGCGCGGACAGCGCGCGTAGAGCTGCGATCGGAGCAGCTCGGTGATGACCGGCGTCAGCTTGGTGAGCGTGGGGTTCGCGAACTTCGAGCTTGGGCCCTTGCCGCTCACGGCCACGAACTGGTCGACGAGCTGCGAGCGCGCGCGGCGCCACCGCACGAGGCGCTCGCCCTTCTCCTCGGGGTGCGCCGCGTCGTAGTCGGCGAAGGTCTTGTCGATCGCCGAGAGCGCGTTGGTGATGAGGTAAATGGGCGTAACTTGTGCTGTTTTTGAGCCATCGTTGCGCAGCCCGGTGACCTCCCCGCGGCGGTTCTTGAGGCCGCTCGCCTTCGCGAGATCGGGCGAGAGCAGCGAGCGCGTCGCGGCGGCGAGCACCTGCGTGCCCGTCACCGTCTCGGTCTTGGTGCACGCCTTCGTGGTGGCGTCGGTCGCGGTGCACCGCTTCACCAGCATCGAGTTGAGCTCCTTCGAGAGCGCGACCACCGCCGGCAGCACGTCCTGCGCGAACACGTTCGACAGCAGCGGCTCGTACGAGACCAGGTTGTCGCGCGTGCAGGTCTTGCCCGGCCCGACCTCGCACTCGGAGGCGGTCGCGTCGGCGTTCGCGTAGTGGCGGCTCATGATGACCGACAGCTCGACGAACAGGTCCTCGCGGTTCTTGCCGACGAAGGCCGCCACGGTGGGCTGGATGGCGTCGTAGAAGCCGAAGTGCTCGAGCACGAAGAGGGCGTCGCGATCGCGCTGCTCGAACCAGTCACCCTCCTTGCAGGAGCGCAGGCCGTGCACCATGCCGTCGGGCGCGACCGCCGCGCCCGGGCCGCACCCGGAGTTGCCCTTGCACGGGTCGGGGATGACGCGCTCGGGGCAGATGGCCGAGCCGATGTGCTCACCGTTCAGATCGCTGATGAAGAGCTTCGGCTTCGCGTTCATCGTGTCGTTGAAGTCGAAGTGCACGAGGCGGTTCAGCCACGAGGGCTTCGGGCGCAGCTCGCGCGCGTCGGGGCCCGTCCAGAAGCCCTTGAGGCCCGAGGCGTCCTCGATGAGGCTCACCGTCGCGGCGGTCGCGCCGATGCCGAGCGCGCCGTCGCGCATGAGGCCGTCACGGAGGTAGAGCACGCCCTTGCCGGGGAGCGCCGAGATCGAGCCCAGGTAGAACTGGGCCATGTCGGTGATCTTGAGCGCGCGGCACTCCCGGAAGCCGTTCGCGGTGTCGGCCGAGTCCTCGAACAGCGCGAGGATGTTGTCGGTCGGGATGGTGAGCTCGATGCCGAGCTTGGCGTGCGCCTTGCCGTCCTTGCGGTTGCACATCGCGACGCCGGAGGTGTCGGCCACGGCCTGAAGGAACTTCTGCAGGGCGCTGCGGTTGTCGCCGGTGATCTTCTGCCCGCGATCGACGGGCGTCTTCATCTCGGTGGTGGAGCGCGTGGTCTCGTTGAAGGCAGGGCCGTTGATGTTGGTGCGGTTGTAGCTGATGTGATCTTTGTACTTTGCAAACGCCGCCATCGACGGCCCGAGCTGCGCGGTCTTCTCGTTGGCCATCGCCGCCATGAGGTCTTCGAGCAGGCCCGGCTCCTTGGCGATCTTGGCGGCGACGTCGAGCACCTCGTCCCAGAACACCGAGTTGCCGGGGATCTTCGCGCTGTCGAACTCGGGCTGCTTCGCCGTCTCTTGGGCGGTGAGGAGCGCGCCCACCGTGCGCGCGATCTCCGCGTTCTTGTCGATGAAGAGCGAGCGGGTGAGCTGCAGCACCTCGTCGGCGTTCTTGTCGCCGAGCGCGACGAGGAGGCCGTACACGAGGTCGAGCATGGGCGAGGTCTCGGCCTGGAACCGGTCGTACTGCACGGGGCCGCTCGGGAAATCGCGCTTGCTCGCGGGCTTGCCGTCGCGCGCGCCCATCGCCACGTAGGCGCCGGCCACCGCGTCCATCACCGTCTCGTGGTTCTGGGTCGCGTCCGGGTTCATCAGCGGGCGCATGTCCGAGAGCATCTGCGCCGCGAAGGTGTGGCTCGTGTCCACGTACGTGTAGAGCAGGCTGTTGCCGACCACCGCGCGGCCGAAGGGGTCGCGGGGCGTCGTGATCTCGCCGCCCGGGTAGTAGAACGGCGAGGGCGCCAGCGCGCCGTTGCTCGTCACGAACTGCCCGAGGTCGTCCACGTCGGGGAGCTTGTCGCCGTTGGCGTCGACGAAGGGCGCGCCCGCGGCCCCGGCGAGCGCCGCGAAGCCCCGCGCGTCGCGCCGCACGATGTACCGCGGGGGCCCGCCGCCGAGCAGCGGGTCGCTCGTGAGCATCACGGTCTCGACGATCTCCATCGAGTCGCGCGGGCGCGACAGCACCACGCGGCCGAGCTGCGGATCGGTGGTGGCCGTGAGCGTGGCCGACAGCGGGTCGGCCGTCATGTGGAGCATCTCCTTCTGCGCCACCTCGAGCATCTTGTTGAACTGGGCGTTGGCCGGCCCCGGCACGAGCTCCCGCGGGAGCCCGGGCACCTTCGCGCCCTCGTAGGGCTTCGAGTCGGCCGACATGACGTTCAGGGCCGTGTTCGCCAGCTCGCGCAGGCGCGGGTAGCCCGCCATCGGCCGGGCAGCGCCGAGCGCGACCTCGTTCGGGCGGTAGCCCCGCCGCGCGCCCAGGCGGGCCCACGCCACCTGGGCCTCCTCGGAGTCGCGGAACGCGTTGATGACCTTGGCGAGCGACTGGGTCGACTGCGGCAGCGTGCCGTCGAGGTAGAGGTCGGCCATCTGGCCGAGCATGCGCGCGAGCTCGTCGTTCAGCTTCCCCTCGCCGCTCTTCTGTGGCGCGCCGCAGGACTTCTTCGGGTCCGGGTTCGCGAGGTCCTTCACCGGGATGACCGTGTCCGGGAACGTGGCGTCGAACGCCTCGATGAGGTCGTCGCGGCGCCGCGCGAAGCTCTCGATCCGCGCGATCGCGTATGCCCGCGCGGCGCGCTGCTTGTCCGCGGGGACCGGCTTGCCGGAGACGTCCTTGCCGCTGGCGAGGAGGGCCGGGAGCTTCGTCGTGTCCACCTTGTCGGTGAACTTGCCGTTCGTCTTGTGGCAGAGCCCCCGGAACGACGCGCCGTTCAGGTCCTCGCGGAGCGCCTGGGCCCCGACGCGATCGCAGAGCACGCCGTACATCTCGGTGCCGAGGCTCGCGCGCGCGGGGACGGTGCGCGTCGTGTCGAAGTCGCCGCACGCCATGGCCCCGAGCACCAGCGCGCCGAGCCCGGCCCCGCGGAGCAGGCGAGAGAGCGGGCGAGAGGGGGAGAGAGGAGCGCGGCGGGGGGCGCGGGCGCGAGCGGGCTCGAGGGGCTTGAGTTCAACACGCATGGATCGGAGGCCTCCGCGTCCGCTCGGGCGATCGCGGGGATGCGCGCCGCGCCTACGGGCTCGGGCCTCATTCTGTTCGAAGCGGCCCCCGGGGGCGAGCAAGCACGCGCCGCGTCATGTCGTTTATGCGGTGCGGCAATTTTGCCCGCGCTCGCAGAAAGCAAGGCCTTTCGGATGGGCTTGAACGGGTCTACCCTACGCGAGCCTCTGCGCGAAGTTGCGCAGCCCGACCACGTTGGAGCCCCCTCGATGAGCGAACCCCGCCTGCAGGTCAAGACCACCGCCATCATCCTCGCCGCGGGGCAGGGGACGCGCATGAAGAGCGCTCTGCCCAAGGTGCTGCACCGCATCTGCGGCAAGCCGCTCGTGTACTACCCGGTGCAGGCGGCCTTCGACGCGGGCTGCCACGACGTCGTCGTCGTCGTCGGGCACGGGCGCGCGCAGGTCGAGGCGGCGCTCGCGGAGGCGTTCGGCGATCGCGTGCGCACCGCGCTGCAGTCCGAGCAGCGCGGCACGGGCGACGCGGCGCGCGCCGGCCTCGCGGCCGTGCTCGAGGGGCTCCCGGACACCGAGCGAGTGCTCGTGTTCTACGGCGACGTGCCCCTCCTCTCCGGGCCCGACGTGCGCGCGGTGGCCGAGAAGCTCGACGCCGACCCGCTCGCGGGGCTCGCGCTCGCGACCTGCTCCATCGACAACCCCCAGGGCTACGGCCGCGTCCTCCGCGACCCCACCGGGCAGATCGTCGAGATCCGCGAGCAGAAGGACCTGAAGACCGACGACGAGCGCGCGGTGCGCGAGATCAACCCTGGCATCTACGCGTCGAGCCTGTCGTTCCTGTCAGAGGCGCTCGGGAGCCTCACGACGAACAACGCGCAGAACGAGTACTACCTCACCGACATCGTCTCGTTCGCGGCGAGCTCGGGCAAGCGGGTCGTGGGCGTGGCCTCGCGCGCGGACGTCATGGAGGGCGTCAACGACCGCACGCAGCTCTGCGCGGCCGAGGAGCAGCTCCAGGCGCGCATCCTCCGCCGCCTCCGCCTCGAGGGCGTCACCGTCCGCGAGGGCGCCCGCGTCGACTCGGGCGTGGTGGTCGAGCGCGACGCCGTCATCGAGCCGTACGCCGTGCTCCGCGGCGCGACGCGCGTAGGCGCGGGCGCCGTCGTCGACGTGGGGTGCGTGCTCACCGACGTGGTGGTCGAGGCCGGCGCCCACTTGAAGCCCTACACCGTGGCGACGCGCTCGACCGTCGGCCCGGGCGCGCAGATCGGCCCGTTCTCGCACCTGCGCCCCGAGAGCGCGATCGGCGAGGACGCGCACGTGGGCAACTTCGTCGAGACCAAGAAGACCACCATGGCGAAGGGCGCCAAGGCGAACCACCTCGCCTACCTCGGCGACGGGGTCATCGGCGCGGGCGCGAACATCGGCGCCGGCACCATCTTCTGCAACTACGACGGCTTCCAGAAGCACACGACCACCATCGGCGCGGGCGCGTTCATCGGGAGCGACTCGCAGCTCGTCGCCCCCGTGACGGTGGGGGAGGGCGCGTACGTGGCCACGGGCACCACGGTGACCAAGTCGGTCCCCGCGGACACGCTCGCCATCGCCCGCGTGAAGCAAGAGAACAAAGAGGGGTACGCCGCGAAGCTCCGCGGGCGGATGAAGGCCGCGAAAGAGGCCGCAGCGAAGAAATAGCCCGCTGCAAACGCCCGAGAAGACCCAGGTTTTTTTGGGTCGAATGCGCGTGGTGGGCGCCGATTCAGGGTAGGGTCCACGGATGGTTCGCCGCCGCCTGACCCTGCTCGAGGAGAGCCCCCTCCCGCCGCTCTACGCCGGGTGGATGGCCGACCTCCTCGCGGGGCCCATCCCGCGCGAGGTCGAGGCGACCTGCGACGACTGCGCGATGGTGCCCTCCGCGGGCGACGCGCCCGACGCCGCAAGCCGCGCGTTCGACCCGTCGGTCAAGTGCTGCACGTTCCTCCCCCGCCTGCCGAACTTCCTCGTGGGGCGGGTGCTGCTCGACCGCACCGCCGGTGGCCGCCCTGGGCGCGCCACGGTCGAGGCCCGCCTCGCCGCGCGTCAGGGCGTCACGCCGCTCGGCCTCGGCGTGCCGGAGGAGTACTCGGCGCGCTACCGCCACGCGGGCGACCACGACGGCTTCGGGCGCACACCGTCGCTCCGCTGCGCGCACTACCTCGAGCGCGAAGGGGGGCGGTGCGGCGTGTGGCGCAACCGCGCGAGCGTGTGCTCCACCTGGTTCTGCAAGCACGTCCGCGGGGCCGTCGGCCACGACTTCTGGGTCGAGGCGCTCCAGCCGCTGCTGCTCTCCGTCGAGCACGCGCTCGCGCGGTGGTGCGTGCTCGAGCTCGACCTCGGCATCGACGCGCTCCGCCGTCTCTTCCCCGCGTCGGTCGGCGAGCACGCCCAGCGGCCCGTCGGGGCCGACCTCGACCAGCAGCCGCACGCCTACGAGACCGTGTGGGGCGCGTGGCTCGGGCGTGAGGTGGAGCTCTTCCGCGCGAGCGCGCGCCTGGTGAACGACCTCGCGTGGCGCGACGTGCTCGCCATCGGCGGGCCCGAGCTCCGGGTCCGCGCGCGCCTCGCCGCCGCGAGCTACGCGACGCTCGTGGCGGCCCCGCGGCCGCCGCGCCTGCGGGTGGGCGAGTTTCAGATCGTGGACATCGGGCCCGACTACGCGCGCATCTCGAGCTACTCGACCTACGATCCGCTCGACGTGCCGACGGCGCTGCTCTCCTTGCTCGGCCGGTTCGACGGCCGCCCCGTCCCCGAGGTGCTCCACGAGCTCGAGTCCGAGTACCGCGTCGACCTCGACGAAGACTTCGTGCGCAAGCTCGTCGACTTCGAGGTGCTCGTCGCGACGTGAGCTGCGCGCCGCTGGCCTGGTCGTTTGCCTGGCCAGGGGCGTCGTCTTCGGCGAGAGTGCGCGCCATGCGCCCTGCCCGCCCCGCCCGCCCCGCCGTCGCTCCCTCGCCCCGCGCGCCCGCGCGCGCGCTGGCCTCTGCGGCGCTCGTCCTCGCCGGGCTCGGCGCGGGCGCCCGCGACGCGCGCGCCGACATCCTGCCCGAGGGCAAGCGCGCGCTCGACGTGTCGGTCACGTTCACCGGCGCCATCGACAGCCACGTCGTCGCGTACCCCACCGACTGCATGGGGCTCGACACGAAGCTGAACCCGCACCTGGAGTTCTACCAAGACTACGACGTGCTCGAGCAAGGCGCGCCCAGGGCCCCGTACAAGTTCTGCAACGAGAAGACCCGCGTGTGGACGCTCGACGTGGGCTCGTTCAAGAAGTCGCCGGGCGAGAAGGTGCCGGCCTTCGTGCGGAGCGCGTGGAAGCTCGACGAGATCACCCGCGTGCGCACCTCTGAGCGCGGGAACCTCTTTCGCACCAACCCCCACATCCACGCCACCGGGTACTCGATGCCGGCGGCCGGGCTCGTCGACGAGAGCTCGCCGCTCGCCAAGGTCGAGGAGGTCGTCACCTTTGGCGGCCTGCCGCCGCGCGTGCAGAGCGTCCGCCTCACGTACCGCTACAAGGACGGCGCGCCGGAGGAGCACAAGTACGCTGTGGGCTCGCGACCGCAGCCGCTGCGCGCCGCCGCGCGCGACTGGATGGCCGGCCTGGTGGACGAGAAGCCCGACGCGGGCGCGCCCGTCGACGCGGGCGCCGCCGACGACGACGCGGGCGGACCCGCGCGCCTCGACACCAAGCTGTTCGTCGTGAGCTCCCCGCCCCCGCACACGGTCGCGCGCGACGCCGCGCCGACGTCCGGCGCGCCGGTCCGTGGGCGTCGCGCCCGCACGCTGATGCTCGCCCTCGCGCTCGCCGCCGCCGTGGCGGCCGCGGTCGCGCTGCGCGAGTCGGGCGCCGCTCGACGCTAGTCCCGCGGCGGGCGCCCCGCGAGCGCGCGTCAGGGCGTGAAGACCTCGGGCGGGGG
>CAZHGG010000107.1:0-10940 GCA_964531755.1 uncultured Polyangiaceae bacterium | reverse complement strand
GTGCGCCCCTCGACAAGGCACCGAAATCGAGGGTCCTTCCGCGCGTGCTCCCGCGCGACCTCGAGCTCGCCGCGCGGCTCCCTCGGAACGTGCGCTTCGGCACGAGCAGCTGGACCTTCCCCGGCTGGGGCGGCGTGCTCTACGAGGGCGCGCCGACGCAGGCCGCGCTCGTGGCCGGCGGGCTCCAGGCGTACGCCGCGCACCCGCTGTTTCGCGCGGTGGGCGTCGATCGCAGCCACTACGCGCCCCTCGACGCGGCGACCCTCGAGCAGTACGCGGTGGGGCTCCCCACGGGCTTCCGTGCGGTCTCCAAGGTGTGGGACGAGATCACGACGTGTGTGTTCCCGGCGCACCCGCGCTTCGGGGCGCGCGCCTCGCACGACAACCCGAGCTTCCTCTCGGCCGAGCGCTTCCTCGCCGAGGTGCTCCCGCCGTACACGACCACGTTCGCGCCGTTCGTGGGACCGTTCGTCTTCGAGATCCCGCCCGTCCCGCCGGCGCGTGTGCCCTCGGCCGAGGCGTTCGCCGCGCGCGTCGACGCGCTCCTCGCGCGCCTGCCGCGGACGTTCTCCTACGCGTTCGAGCTGCGCAACGAGGCGCTGCTCACCCGGGAGTACCTGGAGGTGCTGCGGGCCCACGGCGCCTCGCACGTGCTGAACCTGTGGACCGGCATGCCCACGCTCCGGCGGCAGCTCGCCGTGGCGGGCGTCACCGACGCCCCGTTCTTCGTCGTGCGCCTCATGCTCCCCCCGTTCACGCGCTACGACACGCGGCGCGCCGATCTCGCGCCCTTCGACCGGCTCGTCGATCCGCAACACGACGCGCGCGACGACGTCCTCGCGATCGTGCGCGCCGCCGGCGGGCGCGACGTGTTCGTGCTCGCGAACAACAAGTTCGAGGGGTGCTCCCCCGAGAGCGTGCGCGAGCTCGCGCGCCGCCTCGCGGGCGAGGTCAGCCCCGCGCCGTGAGGGCGATTACTTCGACGCCTCGGGGGGGGCGCTCGCGGGCGCGGAGACCGGCGGCGTGACGGGCGCGGCCGGCGGCGCGGCGTGCGGGCGCTGGTCGGTCTCCTTGATGCTGTAGCGGACCAGCGCGCGGAGCACCTGGTTGCGCTCCACGTTGCCCACGATGGCCTTCAGGTCCTCGTAGATGCTCGGGTCGACCAACAGCCCGCCGATCGTGCCCTTGCCGGCGCGCACGCCGGCCATGACGGCGCGGAGATCGTCGCTCATGGCGCCCACGTTCACGAGCACCTTCTGCGTGTTGGGATCGCCGTACACGACGGCGTGGGCGATGCCGGGCTGCGTGCGCACGGCCTCGAGCGTGTTGCGCACCTCGACGAGCGTGCCGGTGGCGCCCTGGGCCATCTTCTCGTCGTAGAGCAGCGCGTGGGCGAGGCCCGGGCCCGAGTTCACTCGGGAGGTCATGGTGTGGACGTCGGCCGTCGCGCCCGCGGCCTCGTGGCTGATGACGAGCAGGTTGTTCAGCAGCGCGTCGACCTTCTTGGCCTCCTCGGGCTCGAAGAGGAGCCGGTGGGCTGCGCCGTCCTTGCGGGCGAACGCCGCCAGGATCACGTTGATCGACGAGATCGACCCCTTGATGTCGTCGGCGACCTTCTCGTTCGCGAGGGCGCCGGTGATGCGCTCGATGTTGCCGAGTGCGCGGTCGGCCTTCTCGCTCAGCGAGTCGAACTTCGCCAAGTACTTCGTCAAGTCGACCGGGTCCTCGGTGCGCAGCTCGGTGCCTTCGGGCGCCTTCGGCAGGCGCATGTCGCCCACGGTGAGCTCGATCATCTTGTCGCCGAGGAGGCCCTTGTTGACCACGCGCGCGATGGTGCCGCGCGGGCGATCGGGGTGCTTCTTGGCCTCCTCCTCCGTCACGTCGGGGTCGAGGCGGATGCGATCGACCTCATCGCGCACGAGGTTCAGCGTGACGTGGATGCGCGTGTCGGAGGTGGTGCCCGAGTGGCCCACGTCGCCCACCGCGCCGATCTCGACGCCGCCCATGCGCACGGGCGCGCCGGGACGCAGCCCCGCGACGTCGTTGAACGTGGCGTTGAACCGGGCCTTCGACTCCCAGAGCCGGCGGTTGTCCCCGATCATGAAGACGAAGATGCCGCTCACGAGGAGCGCGAGGGCCACGAAGATGCCGACTCGGACGTTCTTGGACATGGATCGGAGCGGGGAGGGGAGGGGAGCGCGGACGAGGCCGGGCGAGCAAGCTCAGGGCGCAGGTGCGAACGGACCAACGCAGCTTAGCGAGAAACGGCTCGGGCGCGACGGATTCTCACGTGCGGCTCCCCGACCCGCCTCGCCCCCGCGCGGGTCGGGCGCCGACGTCAGTCTTTTCGGCAGACCAGCACCTTGCCGCCGCTCCTGGCCGAGTCGTCTTTGCACACGTAGTTCGCGCGGCAGTCGGCGTTCGTGGTGCACGAGGGCACGCAGATCCCCTCCTTCTTGCTGATGCAGCGGGCGCCGACCGGGCA
Organism: uncultured Polyangiaceae bacterium; assembly: GCA_964531755.1. Taxonomy (GTDB): domain Bacteria; phylum Myxococcota_A; class Polyangia; order Polyangiales; family Polyangiaceae; genus JAAFHV01. The sequence goes on along the minus strand of CAZHGG010000107.1, from coordinate 8,455 downwards.
GTCGGCGTCGCCCGCGCAGTTCGCGACGCACATGCCGCCCGGGAAGTCCCCGCCCGTCTCGCAGCGCGAGGTGGACGCGCAGTCGACGTTGCCTGCGCAGGGCCCCCCGACGGCCGTCCCCTCCTGACCTACGCCCCCACCGCATGCGACGACCACGAGCGAGGCGACGAGGAGAAAACTTGACGTTCTAGGCATAAAATAAGGGTGTCGGCCCGCTCGCGGGAGCGCAACGGGTCACCGGCGCGACCGGAGAGGGCGACCGCGAGCCCTCACCCCACCGCGAGGCGGCGCGGGGCGCACGTGCCCCTCTCCCACTCGGGGAGAGGGGCTCCCGTGCGGGAAAGCAGGCACGGGCCCTCGAGGGCACCACGGCCCCGCTACAGCCTCGCCACCAGCGAGTCGGCGGTGCGGGGCGCCTCGACGTCGCCGAGCCAGACGCTCCACACCGCCTTCATGAAATCGAGGCCGGGCGCGGTCGCGGTGGCCGGAGCGGAGGCGGACGCGCCGGTCTTCATCCACACGAGGGTCGTCTTGGTGGTCGCGTTGTAGGCGATGACCACGGTCGACTTCGCCTTGAGGGTGCCCACGCACACGTCGACGAAGGGCTGGAGCTTGGCGCTCGCGCTCGGCGTGATCGTGGTCGCGTTGCGTGCGAAGCCGGCGCGGAGGGCGGCCTTCAGCTCGGTGCAGGGGATGTCGCGGTGCGCGTGGAGGGTGAAGCGCTTGTCGACGTCGGCGTCGATCACGCCGCGCCGGGTCTTCGCTGCGGGCAGCTCCTTCATCTCGTGGGTGATGGTGTAGTCTTTGGGGGGCTTCGCCGAGGCGGCCGCGGACGAGCCGCTTCGAGCCGGCGTGACCGACCGCGGCGTGGAGCCCGTGAGATACCAGCCGGTGCGTGGCCGCTCGAAGGCGCGGGCGTCGGGCGAAGCCGCGAGAGTCCCCACGAGAGCGGTAAACGCGACGAGGGCGAGGAGCGGAGGGAGTCGAGAGACGTGGCGCGGCGTGTGCATGGGGACCTCGTTGGAGTCGTGGGGAGTCAAAGGCCGCTCGGGACGGTGGGCGGGCCGAGGGTGGAGCGGCGAATGCGTATGGCGCCGCTGAAGATGCGAATGTCGGGCGTCGCGGGCTCGGGCTTCCACACGATGAGCCACACCGAGTCGTCGTTGATCCAGAGAGGTTGAAGGAAGTGGAGCCCGGGCTCGGCGCGCACCTCCCAGCCCATTCCGTCGGAGAGCCGAATGATGCGCGCGGTGTCGAGGGTCGGCACCGCGACCACGGCGCCTGCGTTCGCGACGTAGGTAAACGCCCAACTGAACCGCGCGACGGCTCGCCGAGCCACACCCGACTCGGACGAGGCAAAGGGCGAGGTCCAGAGGATGCGCTGGCTGTCGTCCGCCAGCTCGGCCTCCGACCACACCAGGGCGTCGCCGTTGGCCCGATCGAGCTGAATTCCGTCGACCTTGTATCCTGCCGCGGGCCGCGCGAGCACGCGATAGCCGCCCTCGAGCGGCATGAACGCGGCCGTCGAGGGCGCGCCCGCGACGTGCGCGACGTAGCCGCCTGCCGTGGGGATCGGGGTGTAGCTGTCGAGATCGTTGCCGGCCGTGCTGCGCGCGAACCTCCGGTCTCCCAGGCGGAAAGCGTTTGCGACGATCGGGCCGCCGAAGTTGGTCGACTCGAGGGTGAGGAAATCGGCGCCACGCGCCACGGACTGCGAGAAATATAGCTCTGGGGCAAGCGTCGCCTCGCTGACCTCGATCTCTGCTGCCTTCGCGGGAGGCGCCGCGCCGAGGAACTGCTTCCGTCCGGCAAAGTGCTGAATGGCCAGCCCGAATCCATGGCGAGACGCTGCAGCGAGCACCCCACATCCGGGCGCCGAAAACCACGTGGCTTCCGCGTCGCCATGCAGGAGCTGCGTCACCGCCTGAGTATAGGGAGCGCTCTGGCTGAAGAACCGGCGGTAGGTGACATGCACGCCGGCGGCGTCCTCGAACACCGCGTCGACTCGCTCCGGACGAAACCTCTGCTGCGCCACCGTTCCCCAGTCGGCGAGGAACACCTCGCAGCCGGCCCTGCCGTTCGCGCACGGGGTCCATGGTAGCCGACTCGCGCTGACCCTCGGATCCTTCGCGACGCGCGCTCCGCACGAGGCAGGTACTCCAGGAATCGGAAGCCACTCGCCCGGGAGAGGCACTTCGCCCGTCCACGGCGCGGCGTCCGGCGTGGAGGCCTCCGACCTGGCGTCACCCCCCGCCTCGCGAGGTGGGACCGGCGGCGTCGCATCGGTGGTGGCCGCGTCGCCGGGCGGGTAGGGATTCTTCAGGAAGAGATCGCTGCACGCGAGCAGTGCGCCCGCGGCGAGGAGCGCCGCCGCGCAACGTGTCGCCCCGCTCACTGGAAGAGCTCCGTCCAGGCTCCGCTTGAGAGCGCCTGATAGCTCACTCCGTCTTGGAAGGGCTCGCCCTGCTCCTCGAACGGGTACACGCGCTCCGTCGTGGCACCGGCGCGTGCGAGGAACAGGCCTTCGGGCGTGACAAGCGCGCCCATGGCGACGGGCCCGGTGCCCGACACGTGACTCACGGGCGAGACGGCGAGGTTCGCGTCCACGGCGAGCGCGACCACGGCGAAGGAGGTCTCGCGGAGGCTCGTGATGGCGAGGATACCCTCGTCGCTGACAGTCAGCTCGGCGGCGGTGGCCGTGCCCGCGTCGGCGAAATCGAGCACGAGCTGCACGGCCAGGTTCGTGTACACGCGATACAGGCTCACCTTGTCCTCGCCACGAGTGAGGAGAAAGTACGAGTCGTCTTGCTCGCGGTAGGCGGCGCTGACGATCGTGCCCACGATGCTCGCGGCCCCGATGAGATTGTAGCGACGGCTCTCGCCGTAGGTGAGATCCACTGTGCGCATGGCGAGCTGGCTCGGATCCGCCTCGCTCGGCGCGTCGAAGAAGGCCACCTCGTTGCGCTTGGCCGACATGGCGACGGCGGGGGACGGGCTCGCGAGCACGGCGCTGTCGCTCACCTCGAGGTCGCGGAACGCGAGCTGATCGCTGGTGTTTCGGAAGAGCGTGCCCACGACCGAATGATTGCCGAGGTTGTAGACCACGGCGCGATCGGCGCCGCCGTCGACCCCGACGCCCTTGTCGGTGGCGGTGACGATACCGAGGGTCGGGTCGTCGAGCACCGACGCGGCCTTGGGGGTGGCCAGGTCGGCCAGCGGCAGCACGCCGGCGTGGGGCGCCACGTAATGCACGATCGGATCGGCCTCGGGCTTCGGCTTCACGAACGTGCCCACAAACCCGCACTGGTAGCAGGGCGTGACCCGCGGAATGGGGACCACGCGGTCCGGCAGGGTGTTGATGAAGGGGGTGCTGCAGATCTCGGTGAGCTCGTTCTGTCGGAGCAGCTCGCGGAGCGGGAGGCGGCTCACGTCTTGCCGCAGCTTGCGCGCCCCCGGGCTCGACTCGTCTGTGTGGTAGGCTGGCCGCGTCTCTCCGAAGTTGCGGACCCACGACCACAGCAGCGGCTTCGCGACGAGCACGTTGGGATCGTCGTTGTAGGCGACGGGCGGGAGGTTGAGCAGGTCGCTCCAGTAGCGCCAGCCGAGCTCACGGTTGCCGGGGCGTCGCACCAGCGGATCGGGGAGGAAGGTCGCGGCCAGCGCTGCGTTCTCGTGGGTGCTGGGCAGCACGAAGGCCAGATTGCTGTAGGTGGGATTCGGGTGCGATGGCACCGTAGCGGGTGGTGCGCCGGCGATATCCACGGCGTCCGCGTGAAGCCACACCCACGCGGCCGGGGCAGTCTCTATGGCGCCCCGTAGGCAATTGAGAGACAGGCATTCGCCGTCCTCCACCTCTTTCGGGCAGTCGCACGCGGCCATGCGCGTGTTCCCCAGCTGCTTCGCGCCGCCGACGAAGCTCTGGGCGAGGAGGACGTTGTTGGCCTCGGCCGGCGCGTCCCGGTCGCCCTCCTCGATGGCGGCGCCAGGGCAGGTGATACGGTAGTGCTGCGGCTTGGTGCGCGGGTTGGGGGCGGAGTGGGTCTTGCCGCGCAGGTTGGTGGTGAGCGCCGTAACGGGGTTTGGGTTGCAGGCGTCGCCGGGGTAGAGCGCCTGCCAGAGGGCGGTGGCGGCGAAGCTCGTGGGCGGCGGTGGCACAGTGCCTCCGAGCTTGGGCGCGCCCACCTCGTCGAGCTGGGCGAACTGGGCGTGGTTCTCTTGGAGCCTGTTCGGGGCGGCGGGGCAGTTATCGCACGCGTCGCCCACGCCGTCGTTGTCGCCGTCGGCCTGATCGGGGTTGGGGACCGTGGGGCAGTTGTCGCACCCCTCCGCGTCGGCGACGCCGTCCCCGTCGGTGTCCAGCGCGGCGGGGACGCCGTAGCAACCGAAGCGCACGTCGGCGAGCTCACGCTGGATGAACTGCAGGGTCTCCCCGCGCTGCACGTTGGCGTAGAGCGCGCGCAGTTCCACCAGCGGCGCGAAGCCGAGTCCGGAGCAGACGCCGCAGACCGGCGGCGGATCGAAGGCGGAGCCGACCCCGCCAACGAAGAGCGGGCCGCCAGAGTCGCCTGGAACGTTGTATCCTTCTCCCAGGAGGAAGAAGTCGTTGATCCAGCGCGCCGCGCACGGCCCATCGGGGTCTGAGGTGCAATCGCCGGCGGTGCTCTGGGTCCACCCGGGGGATGATGCGTAGTTTCGAACCCCGCGGTTGGGGGCGGGTTCACCATTGAGCACGAAGGCTGTCGGTCCGTACCCAACGATAGTGCCGGTTCCCGTGGCATCGAACACGCACTCGGGTGCCGAGACCTTGCCGACTGGGTGAAAGGCGGCCACGTAGGAGGGAACGGCGGTGTCGAGCTTGAAGATCGCCACATCCCGCGCCGTGTCCGATGAGTCGTCGAAGGCGGCGTCGTGGCCGTCGGAGAACCAGCCCGGTACCTTGACGGGCCCGGAGATCGCGGAGGTGTGCTCGTAGCGCGGCGTGCCCGTGACAGGACCAGGAGAGGGGCCTCCCGGCGTCTCGGGGGCGGCCTCGGCCGCGAGCACGAAGGAGACGTTGCCGCCGAGCGCAGCGGCGCCCGGTCCGAAGCAGTGCCGCGCGGTAAGGACATGCCGCGGGCCGACCAGGGTACCGGTGCACAGACCGGTGGCGGTGATGACGTAACCTACGCCCGAGAAGTGCGGCGACGCGGAGGTGTCCAGTGTTCCTCCGTTGACCGCCTGCTTCGCACTACCCACATCCACGCTAGGTATCCCCCCCCCCCTACATCGTCTGCCTGGGTCGTACAACCAAGCACGGAAGCGGCGAGCAGCCCCAGTACCGTCGCGGTCCCTCTCGTAGAACTGTGCATCGGTGTCTCCTCCCCAGGGCGCGCCCGCGCCGGACGACCAGCGTGGGCCGAATCGCCCGTGAGCGCAAGCGCGTTTCGGTGGGCGTCGCGAGACGGCCTAATGCGAACTTCACCGTCGAGGCGAGCCGCGAAGGCCTGACCCCTTCCCGCGTGCCCACACGTGGTGAAAGTCGAAGGGTGGATCCCTTCCCGCGAGCCCATCGGTGGTGAAAGTCGAAGGGTGGATCCCTTCCCACGTGCACATCCGCGGTAACATTCGAAGGGTGGATCCCTTGCCGCGTGCCCACACGTGGTGAAAATCGAAGGCGTGATCCCCTCCGGCGCGCGCACCGTCGAGAGAACCGAAGGGGGCAGTCCCGCCGCGCCGCTCTTGCTCGCGAGTTCGCCGCTGGGTAGCCTCGCGCGTATGGCCATGAAGAAGACCAAGACGACCAAGACACGTTCGACCGCCACCGCGATGGCCTCGCCGCCGCCAGACGCTGCCGCTCCCGCCGACTCCGCAGCCACGGGCTCGCAGGCCGAGGTCGAGCGGTATCTCCCTCAGGCGCTCGCGCTCGCCGAGGGCGACGTGCTCCCCTACCGCGCCGACGCCACGTTGGCATTCCACAACGTCACGCGCGGTCTGGAGGCGCTGTTGGAGCGCGAGGCAGAGGCGCGGGCGCTCCCGAACACCGACGTGGACGCGCTCCGGCTCTTGCCCGACCAGTGCCGCGCCGTCGCCTTCGCCGCGGCGGCCGTGCCCGGAGCGGCGGCCGCGAGCGCGATCGGCCCGAAGCTCGTCCGCGCCCGTGCGCTGCGGAAGAAGCTCTTTCGAGGCGCCGACGCCCTCGTCGACGCGGGGCTCTTCCCCGAGAAGGCGGTAGACGTGCTCCACGCGGGCTCGGGCACGCTCGACACGGCGCGCGACTGCGTGGGGCTCGCGGCCCTCTACCGCAAGCACGCCGACAAGACGCGCGGGAAGACCGCCGTCACCGCGGCCGAGGTGCGTGAAGCCTCCGAGCTGGGCGACGAGCTGCTCACGCTCCTGAAGCCGAGTCGCACCAAGACGGTCCGCGCCGAGGACGTGCGGAAGGCCGCCGATCAGCGCGACCGCCTGTGGACCCTCGTGCGGCGCGGGTACGACGCGCTCTGGCGCGCGTGCGCGTACCTCTACGGGGCCGAGGGAGTGGCGGCGCGCGTCCCGGCGCTGCAGGCGCGGGTGTCCGTGACGACGGCGCGCAGGAAGGCGAACGCCGCGAAGCGCGAGGAGTAGCGCGCCCGGCGCCCCACCGCCACCCCACCTACCGCCGCTCGGGCCTCACCGCGCGGCCCGCGGCCAAGAGCGCGCTGCTCGTGAGGAAGACCGCGGTGGCCGCGAACACGAGCACGTGGGGGGCGCGCAGCATCGACGCGACGCCCTGGTCGAGCGCGGCGCCGAGCGACACGCCGTCGGCCGCGCCGAACCCCACGAAGGAGAGCGACGCCTCGCTCAGCACCACGGCCGAGGCCGACGAGCCGAGCTGCACGGCCACCGTGCCGAGGAGGTTCGGCACCACGTGGCGAGACACGATGGCGAGCTCGCCGAGGCCGAGGGCCCGCGCCGCCTCCACGAAGCCCGCGCCGCGCAGCACCCGCGCCTCGGCGAGGGCGAGCCGCGCGAACGGCGCCCAGCTCGTGAGGGCGAAGACGCACGCGAGGTGAACGCGCGTCGGGTGGCGCACGGCCGAGAGCACCGAGAGCGCCAGAAGGAAGCTCGGGAACGCCTGGAGGCCGTCGCAGAGCTGCGCGACCGCCCCCTCGAGGCGCCCGCGCCGCATCGCCGCGAGCGCGCCGAGGGGCGTGCCCACGAGGAACCCTACGGTCGCCACGACGACCGCGAGGAGAAGCGCGCGGAGGCACGCGCTCCCGAGGAGCGCCCCGAGATCGACGCCGCCCTCGCCGCACCCCAAGAGGTGGCCCGCGCCGGGCGCGAGGTACGCCTCTTCCGGCGCGAGGCGGGTGGGCGACGCGCCTGTGACCACGAGCGAGAGCCCCGCCACACAGACCAGCGCCGCGAGCGGCGCGAGCGCGAGGAGGCGCCCGCGGGTCGTAGAGCTCCCGCCCGGCCTCCCGACGCCGCTCATCGCAGCACCCGCGGGTCGACGGCGCCGTGCACGGCCTGCGCGCCCGCCTGCGCCACGACGAAGAGCGCGCCGGTGAGCACGACCGCGGCCTCGAGCACGGGCAGATCGCGCGAGGCGTAGGCCTCGAGGATGAGCGAGCCGAGGCCCGGGCGCTCGAACAGGCGCTCGAGCACCACCGCGCCGCCGAGCAGCGCGCCGAGCTGCGTGCCCACGACCGTGGCGATCGGCCCCACGCAGGCCGGCACGGCGTGGAGGAGCCACGCGCGCGCCGCGCTGCCGCCCTTGGCGCGGGCGACGGAGAGGAACTGCGCGCGCTCGAGGTCCTTCAGCGAGGCGCGCGTGATGCGGCCCACGTGCGCGAAGAGCGGCACCGAGAGCAGCGACGACGCGAAGAGGAGCCCCGCCGCGCCGGCCTCGGGATCGCCGGGGAGCGGCACGAGGCGGAGCTTCGCCGAGAGCACGAACGTGAGCAGCGGCGCGAAGGCGAGCAGCGGCGTGGACGCGCACACGACGAGGAGCCGCTCCACGTGGCGCCGCCCGCGCCCGAGCCACGGGCCCGAGGCGAGCACCGCGAGCCCCACGCCGAGCGCCGCGCCGCGCAGCACCGCGACGAGCGCGAGCGACGCGGTGGGGCCGAGGGCGGCGGCGAGGGCGGAGCGCACCGAGGTGCCCGGCCGGCGGAGCGAGTCGCCGAGATCGAGCGTGACGAGGCGCCGCAGAAAGAGTGCATATTGCACGTAGAGCGGCTGGTCGAGCGAGAGCTTCGCGCGGAGCGCGGCGCGCTCGTCGGGCCCCGCGAGATCGCCCAGCACCAGCGCGGCCGGATCGCCGGGCAAGAGGCGCAGGGAGAGGAACACGGCGGTCGCGAGCGCGAGGACGACCACGAGCGAGCCGGAGAGCCGCCGCGCGAAGGCGGCGCCCGCGCCGAGCAGGCGCTGGCCCAGGCGCGGCCTCGTCGCGCCCTCAGCCACCGCCGTCGGGGGCGTCGGTCGCGCTGTCGGCGAC
>CAZHGG010000106.1:866-10973 GCA_964531755.1 uncultured Polyangiaceae bacterium | reverse complement strand
AGGATGGCGACGATCGCGACGACGATCATCAGCTCGATGAGGGTGAAACCGTCGCGGCGGCGGCTTCGGAGGAAAGTCTTCATGGCGCTCCTTTTCGGGGGTTGCCAGCCCTTACCGCAAGACTCGTTCCATAAATCAAAAGTAATAAATATCAAGAGTTTACGGCTGCGTAAGGCGAAATCCGATGACGCTCTTTGTCAGCTGTCCAGGCGGTCAGGTGACGGGATTTGTCGCGTAGGCAGGCGCGCACACTCGGGGTGAATCGGGGCGACCAGGCGACGCCGCCCGTGATGTCGGAACGAGACCTCCATCGCCGACGGCCCCGCAGACCTGGGTGCCCGCGGCGCGAGGTGGGCGAAGGTACGAGAGGGCGCGAGAGCCGCTGTCGGAGGTTGTCGGACTCGCTGGCGGACGACGGTTGGCGATCGGGAGGCGGGCGCTCGGCGCGGCCACCGGTGACGCGGGCGCGCTCGCTCTCGACATCTGCCCCACCGGCGTGGGGGCGGGCGTTGCGCGGGCTCGCAGGGGCCGAAATAACGACGAGAGGCCCCCGGTGACGGGAGCCTCTCGCGTGGCGCAGGGCGCCGGGACCTGATGAAGGAGGGTTACTCCTCCGGGTTCTCGACGACGATCTGCGTGAAGGCGACGGCGGTCTTGGCGGCGGAGATGGCGCCGCCGGTGACGAAGCGCCCGAAGGTGCCGTCGCCGTCGAGATCGCCCTGGGCCTCGGCGAGCCAGTGGGGACCGGCCGGCATGTTGGCCGGGACGCCGAGCTGCGGCGCGACGACGGCCGGGGCGCCGAACGTGCCGGTGTACGCGTAGCGGTAGTACTGGGGCTCGGTCATCTCGTGCTTGAGGCAGTACCAGCCCTTCTGGTTGTCGTTCGTACCGGCCACGAGCTTCTGGTAGTCGCCGGCCGGGTTCGGGGTGTACTTGCGGTTCTGGATGCTACCAACCGCGGCAGGGACGGGGGTCGAGCTGCCACACAGCGAGTGCGCGGTGGTGGCGCTCTGGCCGCCGGCGACCAGGAGCTCGGCGTTTCCGGACTCACGGTCGTAGGCCTGGATGGCCAACTTGTTGACTTGCCCGATGGTGTTCGTCGCCTCCGCCGTCTTGGCGGTCGCGAGGAACTTGCTGACGCCGAAGATGGCGAGCAGGGCGAGGATGGCGACGATCGCGACGACGATCATCAGCTCGATGAGGGTGAACCCGTCGCGTCGACGGCTTCGGAGGAATGTCTTCATGGTGCTCCTTTGCGGGGTCCGCTCCATCCTCAAAAGCAAGCGCCGTTCCATCCCCTCCAGGGCCTTGAGTTTGTAGAGGGTTTCGGGGCGACGTGACGAATTCCGTCACCGCCCGCCGAGGGGCGTCGGGGCCATCTTTTGGAGGCGGTCGTACTCCGCCTCCGCGGCCGCGAGCTTCGCTGGGCGCGTCCGCTTGAAGCAGTCGCGCTGCGCGAGCAGGTACTCTTCTTCCCAAGGCGGCGGTCCCCTCATGGACTCGAAGACCTCGGCGCACGCGTCGCTCTTCAGCAGCATCGCGAGCCGCAGCGAGGCGATGGAGCGCTCGCGCTCCATGGGCGACAGGAGGAACGGGGTCTTCACGGCGCCGTAGAGCCGCTCGGCCAGGTCGGGGCGCTCGTTCGCCAGCTCCACCACGAGCTGCAGCACGCGATCGAGCACGTGCAGGTTCAGCCACGGCGTCGTGTGGGCCATGCCGAGCGCGCGGACGATCTCGTCGGCGGCGCGCTCGGCGTTCTTGTGCTTCATCGCGCTCATGCCGCGCAGCCCCGCGGCCGTGGCGGGCTCGAGCTCCTTCACGAGCTCCTCGAACGCCGCGGGCTCGATGGTCGAGCTCTTCGCCGCCGCGCGCGCGACGAGCAGGCGCTCGAGGTACGTCGGCTGCGCGACCGCCGCCGCGCTCCACCCGCGGAGCACGTCGGCGCTCGGCGCCGTGAGCACGCCGCGATAGAGCCTGTGGAGGGCCGCGTTCTCCGGCGAGGGGCGGGGCACGCGCCACGCCGGCGCGGGCTCGCTGCGCGAGACGCGGAAGAGCGTCCAGGCGTCGTCGACGCGCGTCCAGTCGACGGGGCCGAGCACGCGGGGGCGGTACCAGTCGAGGTTCTGCGAGAGGCGCGAGGCGTCCACCGAGAGCGACGTGCTCGCGCCCACCGAGCGCGCGTACGAGAACTCGAGGATGTTCTGGTCGTCGCGGTTGACGCGCGACTGCTGCAGGAGCGCCTTTGCGAGCTCGTCCCGCGCGATGAAGTGCGAGAGGAAGACCTCCACCGACGAGCCGCCCCACACGTAGCGGCTGGCGGTGAGGTACGGCTCCTCCTGGAGGCGCTTGCCGATCGCCGCCGTGTCGAGCGGGCCGGGATCCGCGCGGCGCGCGACCATCAAGAAGTCGCCGGGCATGCTCTCCCACACGGTCACGTTGCCGAACACGCTGCGGAGCGTGGCGACGACCGTGTGGAACGCCTCGGCCTCGACCTCGTACGACTGCATCCACTGCACGAAGACGCCGTCGTCCGCGAGGCGCTCCTGCACGGCGCGGTAGTAGTCCTGCGTGTAGAGGCTGGAGATTCCCGCGCGGTACGGGTTCGACGGCTCAGAGAAGACGACGTCGTAGCGCTCGCGCGTGGTGAGCAAGAACTCGCGCGCGTCTCCGAGCGAGACGTGCACCTTGGGGTTGTCGAGGACGTTGTTGTTCAATGGGCCGCAGTCGCGCGCCACGCGGAGGATCGCGGGCTCGAGCTCGGAGACGTCCACTCGCTCCATCGACGGGATGCTCCCGAGCCACCCCGAAGTGCTCCCCGTGCCGAGGCCGATCACCATGGCGCGCTTCGGGTTCGGGTGGATGAGCGCCCCGAGGAGGCCGCTCATGACCTGCGTGGGGGCGTCGGCGAAGATGTTGCCGTCGGCCTTGCCGTTGACCACGAACGTGTAACCGGACGCGCCGTTCAGGGCCACCGCGCTCTCGCGCCCGTCCGCGTCCCACACGATGCTGAGGCGGATCTCCCGGCGCCACGCCTCGATCGCGTTGGGGTTCGGCGTCGCGAGGAGGCCGTCCGCGCGCCCCGCGCCGATGGGGGTGTGGCGCCAGGCGACCGTCGGGCCCTCCGCTGCGAAGGTCGCGAAGGCGAGCGCGACGCTCGCGAGGCCACCCACGTAGACGAACCCCTTCTTCCCCTCGTACCGCGCGGAGAGGAACAGCGCGACCAAGCCGGACGAGGCGAGCAGCGCGATGACGAGCTTCCAGCAGCCCGGCGCGGTGAGCGCGGGGAGCAGCCCGAAGCCGCCGGAGAGGGAGCCCGCGATGGCCCCGAGCGTGTTCGCGAGGTACGCGACGCCGATCTGGCGGCCGATGTCTTTCCCGCCCTTGCCGAAGAGGCCGATGACCAGCGGAAACTGCGCGCCCGACACGACGGCAGCGGGGAAGATCACGAGCGAGCACACGATGCCCCAGGAGAGGACGCTGCCGCCGAAGCCGAGGATGCGCAGGGGCCGAATGGCCAGCGCGAAGAGCGCGACCCGGTCGCCTGCGGCGAACGGCAGGGCGATGAAGAGCGCCTCGAGGCCGCACGTGAGGGCGAAACCGCGGAGCGTTGGGACGGCCTTCCCGAACGAGTAGAGGGCGCCGCCCACGCCGATCCCGAAGAGCGCGACCGCGAGGATGAGCCCGAACGTATAGGACGAGCCGCCGAGCAGCGGGGCGAGCATGCGGTACCACACGAGCTCCATCAGGAGGAACGCGAAGCCCACCACGGCCGCGGCCGCCGACGGGAACCAAGAGAGCTCCGGAGGGAGGACCTCGGACGTGCCTCCAGGCTCGGGCTGCGAGGGCGCGGCCGCCGGCTCCGCGGCGGGCTTCGCGGCCACCGCGGGGGCCTCGGGGTCCGCGGTCGCCGTTGGGGAGTCCACGGTCTCGGCGGGGGGCTCGGTCTCGGTGGGGCCCGGCTTCTCGGCGGAGTCGGTGGCTGCGGCGGCGTCTGGCTCCTTGGTCACCGCCGGGGCCTCGGCCGTCGGCGCGGGGGCGGGCTCGCGCGTCGAGACCGCGCCGCGTGCCTCGTCGACCGGCGCGCGAGAGAGCATGCGCCCGACCAGGCCGACGAGGACGTTCAGCAGGCAAATCATCCACAGAGTCAGGCGCGTCCCGAACACCTCGAGCATCACGAAGTTGGCGGCGAGCGCCCCCACGACGGCGCCGAGGGTGTTCACTCCGTAGAGCGCCGAGACCGCGCGGCGGCCCGGGTCGTCCTCGCTCGAGACCGCGCGCGCCGCCGCGGGCATCGTGCCCCCCATCAGCGTCGTCGGAACGATGAGGACGAGCGCGCCGAGGGCGAGCCGCGCCACCGTGGCCCCGACGATGCCGAGCGTGGACTGGCCCCCGAGCGCGAGGTACGTCGCGCGCGCGAGCCACACGAGCAGCGGCGTGAGCGCGGCGGACAGCGCCACGAGTAGCTCCAGGTTGGCGTAGAGCTCGAGCGGGTTCTTGGCGCGGTCGGCGCGTTTCCCGATCACGATCCCGCCGACGCCGAGCCCGCCCATGAAGACCCCGAGCACGGCGGCGGACGCGGCCGTGGAGGCGCCGAAGACGAGCCGAAGCTCGCGCAGCCAAGCGACCTGGTAGACCAGGGCGCACGCACCCGAGAAGAAGAGCAGAGGAGCGACGCGGGTCAGACGAAAGCGCACTGCGCGATAAGAGCCGGGTGCGAAACAGGGCGCAAGTAGGATATTATGGCGCGCTACGGTGACGACTCGCTCCCAACACGACGCTCGCAGGGCGCCCGGCCCGCGGCGGAACGCGCGGCGGACGCGGCGCGCTGTGCGCGGTGTCACGCTCGTCGACGTGATGAACCTCATCGTCGTCGCTGCGAGCGTCAGCGCCGTGGGCATGTACGCGACGGCGCGCTACATCAGCCACACGAAGACGACCGAGGCGGTGAGCGAGGTCGCGGCGCTCGGCAAGGGGGCCGCGGAGTACTACGACACCTCCGACTCCGGGCAGCCCGTGGGCGCGACGGTGGCCGCGAAGCGCGCGATGAGGCGCTTCCCGGCCTCCTCGAAGGAGAGCGTCCCGGCCGACCCGCTCGACGTCCGGGGCAAGCGCTACCAGTCCTCCTCGGCCGACTGGGCCGGATCGCCCTGGAAAGAGCTCGGCTTCAGCGTCGCGCAGCCCCAGTACTACGCCTACAGCTTCACGTCGGAGGGCACGGGCTTCCAGGCGCAGGCGAGGGGGATCGCCCGCGGTGACCTGAACGGCAACGGCACGCGCTCGCTGTTCTACGTGCCGATCACGCCTGGCGCCGACGCGCACGCGCTGGTCGGCAACCTCGTCACGGAGGACTCGGAGGAATGAGCGGGGTGGCGCGTCCGCGCGGCGCCGTCTCCTCGCGCCGCGGCGCTCCCCGCCGTGGAGCCACGATGATGCAGGTCGCGGTGGGCTTCGCGGTCGTCGGGTCCGTGCTCGCGTCCGCGGTGCCCGCGTTCCTCCGCGACTTCCACGCCTCGCGCCTCGCCGAGCCCGTCTCCGGCCTCGCGCGCATCGGGAAGGCGTCCATCGCCTTCGGCGCGGCCCACTCGGGCGAGCTGCCCGGGCCCGCGCCCATGACGCCTGCGCAGGTGCCCCGCGGCGTGCTGATGATCGAGGCGCCGGGCACCTGGGACCACCCCACGTGGAGGGCGCTCGGGTTCGAGCCCGTCGCGAACGGCGCGCCGCACGCCTTCTCGTTCGCGTACGATCGCCACGAGGCGGAGTTCATGGCGCACGCGCACGGCGATCTCGACGGGGACGGGAACCTGAGCACGTTCGAGCTCCGCGGCCGGACCGACGGCCGCGCGGTCACCGTCGAGCCGGGGCTGACGGTCCTCTCGGAGGTCGAGTGAGCTCGCTCCGCGCGGGCCTCGTCGCTGCGCTCACGGCCGCCGCGTCGCTGGCGGGCATCGTCGGGTTCCAGCCGGCGCTCGCCCGGGACGCGACCCGCGCGCGGTCGAAGGCCGACATCTTCCTCCTGCCGCCGCCGCGGGAGCTCAAGGCGATGTCGCTCGGCTACCGCTCGGCGCTGTGCGACGTGCTGTGGGCGAAGCTGCTCGTCGAATACGGGCGTCATTGGAGCGAGAAGCGCACGCTCCAGCACGAAGACCTGGTCCGGTTCCTGGACGGGATCATCGCGCTCGACGACGACTTTCCGCCTATCTACAAGTTTGTCGACACCCTCCTCGTCTACCGGCCTCCCAAGGGCGAGCTGAACGACGCGCGGGCCGCGCGCGCCTACTTGGAGCGCGCCACCCGATCCCACCCGCGGGACCCCGCCGTCTGGCTCCACTACGGGGAGTTCGTGAGCTATCTCGGCCCGGCGTGGCTCGAGACCGAGGAGGAGCGCGACCAGTGGCGTCGCGACGGCGCGCTCGCCATCGTGCGCGCCGTCGAGCTCGGGGCGAAGGCGGACCGCTCGCTGGGCGCCGCTGCGCTCCTCAGCCGCACCGGTGAGCGCGACGCCGCGCGCCGCGCGCTCGAGCGGGCGTACGCCGTGGCGGAGAGCGACGAAGCGCGCGCCGACATCCAGCGCCAGCTCGAGGCGCTGCACGCGACCGAGTCAGTCGAGGAGCGCGAGCGCAGACGCCTGCTCGTCGAGCGTCGTCGGCGGCGGGCGATGCCGTTCGTCTCCCCGACGATCTTCCTGCTGCTCGGTCCGCCGCGCCCCACGCTGGCGTGCCTCGGGCCCGGCTCGAGCGCGCGTCCGCAGTGCGCCGCCGACTGGCCCGCCGCGCTCGCGCCGCCCTGAGGCAGCGGGTGCGCGCGACGCTCAGGTGGCCCCCTCCGGCCCGCTGCTGCGGGGGAGCGCGTCGTCCTCCTCGACCTCCATCGCGTATTTCTGGAGCCTGTACCGAAAGCTTCGGAAGGTGATCCCGAGGAGCTTCGCCGCCGCGGTGCGCACGCCTCCCGTGCGCTCGAGCGCCTCGACGAGGAGGCGCCGCTCCACCTCGCCCATCACGTCGTCGATGTTGCAGCCGGCCTCGGGCAGGTGGATGAGCGCGGGCGTGGGAGACGAGGCCGCACCGCTCACCTCGCGGGGCAGATCGCCGAGGCCGATCGTGCTGCCGCTCGACAGGGCGACGGCCCGCTCCACGATGTTCTCGAGCTCGCGCACGTTCCCGGGGAACTCGTAGCTGTCCAGCGCACGGAGCGCGTCGGGCGCGAAGGCGCGCAGGGGCTTGTCCTGCTCGTGCGCGCACCGCTCGAGGAAGTGCGTGGCCAAGAGCGCCACGTCTTCGCGGCGAGCGCGCAGCGGGGGCAGCTCGATGCGGAGCACGTTCAGGCGATAGTAGAGATCTTGCCGGAGGGTGCCGGCTTTCACGTTGGCCTCGACGTCGACGTTCGTCGCCGCGAGGATCCTCACGTCGACGGGGCTCTCGGAGGCCTCGCCGACGCCGCGGACCTTTCGCTCTTGGAGCACCCGCAGCAGCTTCACCTGCATCATCGGGGGCAGCTCGCCCACCTCGTCGAGGAGCACGGTTCCGCCGTCGGCCTCGCGGAAGATGCCGAGCTTGCGGCCGGTGGCGCCGGTGAAGGCGCCACGCTCGTGCCCGAACAGCTCGCTCTCGACGAGCTGCTCCGGGATGGCGCCGCAGTTGACCACGAGGAACGGCCGCTGCGCGCGATCGGACGCCGCGTGGATGGCGCGCGCGATGCGCTCCTTGCCCGTGCCGCTCTCGCCGGTGATGAGGACCGTGCTGCGCGAGCCGGCGATGCGCCCGACGAGCTCCAGCACCTGCCGCATCGCCTCCGAGCGGAAGAGGACCCCTTCGCTGCTCTTGTCGAGCCGGTCCACCTGCGCGCGCAGGCGGTGGTTCTCCGCGACGATCGCGCCCTTCTCGAACGCCTTCCGGACGAGCTCGCGCAGCTCAGCGGTCGAGAACGGCTTCGCGACGAAGTCGTAGGCGCCCCGCCGCATCGCCTCGAGGGCGTGCTCGACGGTCGAGTGAGCGGTCATCACGATCACCTCGGTGGCGTCGGAGCGCCTCCTGGCGAGCGACACCAGGTCCATGCCGGGCCCGTCCGGCATCATGAGATCGGTGATCACGAGCCCGAAGGGCGTTGGGGCGTTGAGGATACAGTCTCGCGCGGCCGCGAAGCCCGGGCTCGCCGTCACCGAGTAGCCGTCGCGACGGAGCAAGATGCCGAGCATGTCGCGCTGCCCCGGCTCGTCGTCGACGATGAGGACCGTGCGCTTGGCCGCGGTGCTCGTCACCAAGGTTACTCGCGGAGCTTCATGATGACCGGCTTGTTCTCGCCGGCCTTGACGGCCACCGTCACGCTCTTCTTCAGCCCCTCGCCCGAGTTCACGAACAGCACGGTGTGCGTGCCGGCGCTCACGGGGACCTTCACCTTCGGCGTCTGCCCGAGCGGCTTCCCATCGAGGACGACGTTCGACACCGGAATCGAGTTGAGCGTGAGGAAGCCCTCGCCGGCGGGGGGCTTGGTGGCCGTCGCGGCGGTGGTGGGGGCCGACGTGGGGGCGGTGGTGGGGGCGGACGTGGGCGCGGTGGTGGGCGCGCTGCTGCTGGCGGCCACGGCCCCGCCCAAGGGGTCGAGCGTGACCCAGAAAGAAATCACGGCCCTTCCAAACACGAAGCTGATGGTCTGGCGGAAGTCGTTGAAGCCCGCCTTCGTGGCCTCGAGGACCCACGGCTTCGCCGGGTCGAGCTCCACGGAAATCGGGAGGGTGGGGAACTCGCGGCGGTCCGTGCCGGAGACGAGGTAGACCCGCGCGCCGGCGGTGCCGAGGTTGATCGTCGCTTTGCCCTTGACGACCTTCAGAGGCAGCGAGAGGTCCTGCACCTCGCCCTTGGCGACCGTGATCTTCTTCTCGAACGGCGCGTATCGGTCGGAGCCGGCGAGCTTCAGCGTGTGCTCGCCCGGCGACAGGTCACGGACCTCCTGGGGGAGCGCCCCGAGCTCCTTCCCGTCGACGTAGACCTTCAGGCCGGGGAGCGCTGCGGCGATCTTGAAGCCCGAGCCGCCCTTCCCGCCAGAGACGAGGCTGAAGTCGACGGTGGCGCTCTGCCCCGAGTTGACCGTCACGGCCTTCGCGGCGGGCACCTCGTAGCCGTCCGCCTCCACCTTCACCTGGTGGACGCCGGACGAGAGCTTCTCCAGGATGCACGGCGCGACCTCGCAGGGTGCCTGCGCGCCGTCGACGAAGACCGACACGTGGTTGACGGGGCCACCCTTCGCGTCGGTCACGTTCACGGCGAGCGCGCCCGTGCGGGGCATGAGGAAGAACACGGCCAGGCCGGCGACGACGGCCACACCAGCGACGAGGCCGACGACGAGCCCGGTGCGGTTGCCCTCCGGCTGGGGAGCGCGCGAGACGAGCGCGGTCTGCTCCATCGCGCGCGAGGTCATCTGCGCGGTGGCGGGCATCGCGGTGGGCGGCGAGGGCGGCGCCGAGACCGGCCCCGGTGGCCGCGAGGGCACGCCGGGCATGGGCATGGGCGCGGTCGAGGTGCCGGGCTGCGGCCTCCTGTCGACCGCCGGCACCACCTTCTTCGGCGGTGGCAGCATCGACAACGTCGCCGGCACGATCTCGTTCGTCTTCGAGTCGCTGGTCGGCCCCGGGCCCGGAGCCAACGGGTCGGGCGAGTTGCTGCGGCTCAGCTTCGAGGCGATCGGTGCCTTCGGTGCACGGGGCGCGTTCTCGTTCGCCAACGTCGTGGCACTCGACTCGAACCTCGCGGACCTGGACATCGGCGTTGCGGGCAGCGACGTGCGCATTCCCGAGCCGGCGACGCTGGCCATGGCGATGCTTGCACTGGGTGTGCTGGGTGCGGGCCTGTCCGGCTCCCGGCGTCGCCACGCACATGCGGCCACCCTGAGCCGCGGCGCGCCTGGGGCAGCCTGACGGGCCACCGTGCCTGAGAGACCGCGACGAGGGGCGGCGCACCGGGGCTTGACGGCCCTTGTGATGGCGCTGGCCGCACCCTGCGCGGCGGGTGCCATCGGTGTGCCGGCCGGCGTGGAGTACCGGCCCGCGCCCTTGTCGGCCATGTCGACGCGGCCCGACCTGCGCTTCGTGGTCGCCCGCTGGGTCGTCGGGAACCA
>CAZHGG010000106.1:0-856 GCA_964531755.1 uncultured Polyangiaceae bacterium | reverse complement strand
CCGGGGGTGTCCTGCTGGCGCATCAGCCGGGAACGGGGGGTCCGCAGCCCGTGGCCCACGTGGTGCAGCACGACCACGATGGCGACCCCTGGGCCTCGGTGCGGCCCTTGCCGCTTCAGGCCGACCCGGCCCCGCCAGGCGACCTCGAACTCGCTGTGCTCGAGCAGTTGTTCGTGATGGTGTTTCGCCTGAACCCGCTGGCGCGTTACTGCGTCGAGCCGGTCGATGCCCAGGACCGTCCGGATTGCGGTGCTCCGGGGCAGGGTCTCACGCAGGGCCGTGCCCTGCAGATGCTGGCGGCCTGGCGGGAGCCCCTCGCCGCGCGCACGCCTGCGGCCGTGCCCTGGCGGCTGGTCGAGATCGGCCCAGCCCCTCGTCCGGCGCTGGACGTCGACACGGTTGGCGTGCGCGTGGTCGGCCCGGGCGACGCGATCGCACGGCAGCCGGTGCACTTCAACCGTGCTCCGCACTCGATCTGCATGGCCCGCATCGATGACCAGGGCCTGGCCAGCTGCCGTCTGGAAGACCAGCATGGCGATGGCGCCCAGCACAGCCACGCCAGCTCGGTGGTGGCCAGCTTCCCGGGCGAGCTGCGGCCCGACCGCGTGCTGCTGCCCACGACCTACGTGCTGCCGGCGCCGCCGACGGCACCGGCCCCACCGGCGTTCGCACGGCCGCTGACGCTGCCGAGCGGCTGGCCCGCGGCCTTCAGCCCGCCGCCGCCAGCACCCGCCGCACCAGGAAGTCCAGCACCCGCGCGTTGAAGGCGGCCGGGTTGTCGCGCGCCGCGCCGTGACCGGCGCCGGGGATCAGGCCCTGCTCGGCCTGCGGCATGGCGGCGCAGAGGTTGCGGTAC
>CAZHGG010000105.1:0-10987 GCA_964531755.1 uncultured Polyangiaceae bacterium | reverse complement strand
CGCGCCGCGCTCAGGGAGGCTCAGTTGGCCGTGGTCCGCGAAGAGCGGGAGGCCGCGCGCGTCCGAGAGCAGTACGCGGAGCGGGACCGGGGCGAGGCATCGAGGGCGAGGGCGTCGGCAGAGTCGGCCGCCGCCGCCGCCGACGCGTCGCGCGCCGCCGCGGCCGCGCAGCGGGCCGAGGATGACGCTGCGATCGCCGCGCTGGGGCTCGCGTGAGCTACCGTCGCACCACGCGGTTCGCGCTCGCGCTCGTCACGTGGGATGCTCGCACCGGGGTTGCATCGGCCGAGGTGCGCGGCGTCGCGTCGGGACATGCCCGCGGCTTCCCCGCGGAGGTGGCGATCACGCGTGCGGTGCGCGCCATGCGGTAGTGCTTGCCGCGCCCTCGGAGCAGGCCTCCGGGGGCGCGGTCTTGCTTGACCAGCCCGGGGCGTCCACGATGCCCGTGGCCGCGTCGTCGGGGCGAGGGCCGGGCGAGTGTCAGGGGGGCGCCGAAAACGCGCCCTGGTTCGATCTGAAGAGGAGCAGCGTATGGGCGAGGCGAAGAAGGGCGGACCGGCGCGAACGGGAACGTTGGACACCTACCGGGGCGCCGACGGGCGGACCCACTACCGCGGCCGGATCCGCCTCGCCGATGGGTCACGCTTCCGGCTCGACGTTCCCGACGGGATGAGCGAGGCGAAGTCACGCGAGTTCGTCGCCGCGATCCAAGAGCGCGAGGACAAGCGCGGGGCCCTCTTGGCGAAGAAGCTCGCGAAGCACGTCACGGTTGCGCCGGCGGCGGGGGAGACGTGCGACGACTGGCACGATCGCTTCCTCGCTCAGAAGGAATGCGGCGAGGGGCATCGGCGGGTGACCGGCTCGGCGTGGTCGACGTGGATCTCGCCGATCATCGGCCCGAAGGCGATCGCGACCCTGACACGCGACGATCTCGAAGACGTGCGAGACCACCTTGACCGCGCCCTCACGTCCGGGCGCATCCGCGCGAGCACGGCCGCAAACGCATGGTCCGCGCTGACGTCCGCGATGCGCGGCGCCTACGCGGGCAAGGATCGCGCTCTCCGCGTCCACGCGGTTCCGATCGCGGCTGGCATCCTCCCGCCGCGAGGCGGCTTGGCACGTCAACGCCCGTGGCTCTACCCGACCGAGTTCCTCACCCTCGCCGCCTGCGAGGCCGTGCCGCTCGAATGGCGGCTCGCCTACGCGTGGGCCGCGTACACCGGGCTGCGCCCGAATGAACTCCGCGCGCTGACGTGGGGCGACGTGGACGTTGACGCCGGTGTGGTACGCGTGTCGCGCGCCTGGGATCCCGAGGCTGGCGAGGTGAAGGCGCCCAAGACCGCGGAGGGTCGCCGCACCGTGCCGTTGCGCCCCGAGCTGGCCGCCGCGCTGACACCGGGCCGCGCGTGCGATCTCGTGGCGCCCGTGCACTGGCGGAAGGTTGCGGAGCGCTTCCGGGCCCACCTTCGACTAGCGGGCGTGAACCGGCCGCGGCTCTTCGCGTCGTCGGAGACCGAGGAAGAGATCGATTTCCGTTCGCTCCGCGACACGTTCGCGACGTGGCGCGTGCTCTCGGGCGTCGACCCCCTCACGCTCCGCCGGGAGCTTGGACACGTCGATCTCGCGACCACCGACCGCTACGTGAAAGAGGGCGCCGGCTACCGCGTCGCGACCCTCGGCGCACCCTTCCCGAGCCTCCCGATTGGGTCAGGCATTGGGCCAGAATACATGCAACTATGCGAAACTATTGCTCCGACTGCAGGACTCGAACCTGCGACCCGGCGGTTAACAGCCGCCTGCTCTACCAACTGAGCTAAGTCGGAAAATCTGCGGGTCTTCTACCCCCCAACGCGGCGCAGGGTCAAGCGCGAACGACCTCCCGCTCCACGCTCGGGCCGCGCCGCTGCCCCTCGGCCTCCCCCGCCTCCGGCGCTCGCTTCACCGCCGCGCCGGCCGCGCCGGGCCAGGCACCGCGCGCACGCCCACGCAGCTAGCCCCTCCCCTCACTCGCCACGCCCACGCCCACCCCTCACCCCCGCCCGAAGAGCCTCATCAGCCACGCCCAGAAGCCCGTGGCCTTCGGCTTGGCGACGCCGCGCTGGGAGGGCGGGGGCCGCGTGCCGACGCTCTTCGGCGGCAGCTTGGCCCCCACGCGGTCGCGGCCGAGGCGCTCGAGCACCTCGTCGGAGGTCTGCTGCGTCGTGAGCTCGTGCGTGGTCTCGAGGCCGGTCGAGAGGTTCTTGGTGGTGACGGTGAGGATGCACTCGTTGCTCAGCGAGAAGTTCACCTCGAGCTTCTGCGGCGCGTTCGGATCGTCCTCCTCCGCGGCGCCCTCGGCGCCCTCGCCGGCCTTCCGCCCGGAGCTCGCGGCGAGCGGCGCGACCGGGCACGTGAACGCTCCGAGGAACTCGTTCGACTTGGCGTACTGCGCGTCGCCCTGGAACACCGCGACCTCGAGCGGCTCGCCGGGCGCCGCCTCGAGCTCGAGCTTCGCCTCGGCGGGCAGCGTCGCGTTGCGCGCGAGCACGATCTTCATGAGCCCGTCGGGCTCGGCGATGCCGATGGGCAGCGGCAGCACGTCGGAGAGCACGGGCGCGCCGGCCTTGTCGTACATGGTGGCCAGGATGGCCGCGCCGAGCGCCACCACCTCGTCGGGGTGCACGCGCTTCGACGCCTTTCGCCCGAAGTGCTCCTCCACCATCGCGATCACGAAGGGCATGCGCGTCTGGCCGCCGACGAGGAGCACGTCGTCGATGTCGCGAGGCTTCAGCCCCGCGATCGCCAGCGCGTCGTCGCAGATGCGCATGGTGCGCTCGACGACGGGCTTCGCGCGCGCCTCGAACTCCTCGCGCTTGACCGTGTAGTTTACATCGATCGTGGTCTTCTCGACGCCGGTCACGCGCAGGTTCGGCACCGCCGCGGTGGCGGTGCGCTGCTCGGAGAGCGTGTGCTTGAGCTCCCTCGCGGCGGCGAGGATGCGCTCCTCGCCGCGGCGGTCGAGGCCCAGGCGATCCCCGTGCTCGGCGGTGAGGCGCTCGCGCAGGAGCGCGGCGAGGGCGTTGTCGATGTCGACGCCCCCGAGGAACATGTCGCCGGCGGTCGCCAGCACGCGGTACACGCTGCCCTCGAGCGAGAGGATCGACACGTCGAACGTGCCGCCGCCGAGGTCGAACACCAAGATCTTCTTGCGCTCGCCGCTGCCGTGCCCGAACACGAGGCCCGCCGCGGTGGGCTCGTTCACGATGCGCATGAGATCGAGCCCCGCGCGCTGCGCGGCCGTGCGCACGGCGCTGCGCTGGTTCTCGGTGAACGCCGCCGGCACGGTGACCACCACCCGCGTGACGGGGCGGCGCAGCTCCGACTCGGCGACCTTCTTGATCTCGGCGAGGATGCAGGCGGCGATCTCCGTGGGCGAGAGCACGCGCTCCCCGAGCTTGATGGCGACCATTCCGTCGGGATCGGCCGTGAGCCCGAACTTCACGTGGGCGTTGAGCTGCGCGGCCAGGCTGCTCGTGTAGGTGCGGCCGATGATGCGCTTCGAGCCGTACACCACGTTCTCGGGCTCGAGCACCATGCGGCGCTCCGCCACATGCCCGGCCACCGGCAGGCCCTGGTCGTCGAAGGTGACCATCGACGGGATGGTGTTGTAGCCGAGGCGCGAGCGGATGACCTTGGGCTCGCCGTTCTCCACGATGGCGGCGCAGGTGAAGGTGGTGCCGAGGTCGATGCCCACCACCGGCGCGCTCTCGTCGATCGCCTTGCGCGGAGACGGCGGCGCCGGGGCGCGCTCGAGCGCGTGGCGCACGTCCTCGCCGCAGCCCACCTCCACCCGCACCACCTGGAGGAGCATGCCGGTGCGGCCCTCCTCGCTCACCGTGCCCACGACGATCACGTCGGCCGCGCAGATGCGCACGCGCCCCTCGCGCGTGAGGGCCTCGAGCTTCATCGCCGTGCCGACCGGCGGGGCCTGGGGGTTCGGGAGGAAGATGCCCTCGGGGCTCGTGTTGCTCGTGAGGATGCGCGCGAGCTCCGCGTCGTCCGCCGCGAAGACCCGGAACACCCCCGCCGCTCGGGCGGCGCCGTCCGCGCTGATGCGCCTTGAACTATCGCTCACGGGTGCATGGTACGGGCGATGGCGCGCGAGCGTTAGGGGGAAATCCGCCCTGTCCCGCGACGACGGCGGCCCGACCGGTGCTAGACTGCCCACTTCGCCGCCCGGTCCCCGGCGCCCAGGAACATTATGCCGCGCACGCTCCGCTCGCCTGCCTCGCCTGCCACGTCTGCCTCGTCCGGTCTCGCACGCCTCGCGCGCTTCGCCCGCTTCGTGGCGCTCGCGGCGGTGCCGCTCAGCTCGGTCTACGCCTGCACCACGAACGGCACGGTCATCCCCGACGAGGACGCGACCAGCACCACCGTGCCGCGCACCGATGGCGCCTCGCCGCCCACCGACTCGGCCACCGGCGGCGACGCCGCCCGCCCCGACGCCCCGGCCAGCTTCGACCCCACGAAGGTGTGCGCGCAAGAGCTCGAGTATTTCGCCGCCTGCAAGGCGCCGCCGGGCGACATCAACTGCACCGCCGCCAGGTTCGAGGCGTGGTGCACGCTGAACCAGGCCGCCACGGACAGCGCGCAGCGTGTGCGCGCGCGCGCCGCGTGCCTCGACGTGAAGCACTGCGATCCGAACCTCCTGAAGGACTGCCTCTACAAGTCGTACAGCACGCAGCAGCAGACCCCGGCGCAGGCGAAGCTCGTGGCCGACTACTGCGCCACGTGCGAGCCCGGCGACAGCACCTGCCCAACGCGGAAGATCGCCTACGACGCGGCCAAGGGCCCCAACTCCATCGACGACGTGTACCTCGCCGCGTGGGAGCTCTCGGAGGCACTCACCGTGGCCATCGACCAGAAGTGCACCGGCCCCGCCATCGCCGACGCGGGCGCCGACGCCGGGAGCTGCCAGAAGCGCTTCGGAAACTGCGCAGGCGGCCTCTTCATCGACGCCCTCCCCGACTGCCCAAAATGAGCGGGTCGGTCGACAGCGACGCGCTCTACGAGCGCCTCGCAGAGATCGCCGCCCAGCTCGTCGAGGACCCGCAGCACACGGCCGTGATCGCGCGCGTCCTCGACGGGCCGCAGGGCACGTTCGCCGAGGTGTCGGAGCTCGCGGCGCCCTCGTCGATGGTGCGCATCGAGCTCGGCCGCCTGCGGCGCCTGCACGGCATCCGCCTGATGGCCACCCACCTGCCCTGCCCCGACGGGCACCCGCACGGCCCCACGGACGAGCCCCCGGTAGGAGTCTCCATGGTTGTATTCTACATCCCTGAGCTGGCCGCCATCGCGGAGACCGCCCTGCTCGATCGGGCGCGCATCTTCGAGCTGACGCGGTCATGAGCGCGCTGTCCTTCGCCGCCTCCCTCGCCGCCGCGACGCCCGGCCCTATCCCGCTCGTCGACGCGACGAGCACCGATCTCGAGGCCGCCGGGCACTTCTCCGCGGGGCCGAGCTTCCTCCTCGGGGTGCTCGTCTTGCTGTGCGGGATCGGCGCGGGCCTCGTGGCGCTCTTCGCGCACGCGCGCGCGCTCGCGGCGCGGGGACGGCGCGAAGCGGACGCGATCACGCACCCCGGCCCACTCTTCGCGGGGCCGTCCAAGGTGGTCCGCGGCAAGGTGTCGCTCGCCGAGGGCGCGACCGCGGCGGTGCGCGTGCTCGTCAAGCAGCGCGTGAAGAACCACACGTCGAAGCACTCGAAGTGGCACACCTGGGAGGAGACCGAGCGCGCGGTGGAGGCCCAGCCGTTCTACCTCACGCGGCTCGACGACAGCGGCGCCAACGCGGAGGGCGGCGAGACCGTGCTCGTCGAGCCGAGCCACGACGTGTTCGTGGTCGACGCCCTCGAGACGCGCGCGGTGCCGGGCACCGCCACGCGCCGAGAGCGGGTGTGCGAGGTGAGCGAGGGCGAGATCTTCTCGGCGTACGGCACGCTCGTTCGCGGCGCGCACCCGCGGGCGCGGAGCGCCTACCGCGACGGCGCGCAGGGGTGGATCCTGAAGCCGCCGCGCGCCGGCAAGATGGTGCTCGCGTCGGGCACGATCGACGCGCGCTACAGCGGGCGGGTCGCGTTCGTGCGCGGGTGGGGCACCGTGCTCACCCTCGTGTGGGCGGTGTTCAACCTGTTCGTCACCGTGCCCTTCCTGGCGGCCACCGCCTTCGGCGAGCACGAGATCGCCGAGGTCACCGGCGAGCGCACGTGGACCACGCGCAACAAGAACACGACCACGCACCACTACGCGGTGCAGGTGCTCACCGAGAGCGGCTACCGCTTCGAGCGCGAGATCTCGTCGCGGGGGTACTACCACCTGCAGCGGCAGCGCCTGGCGACCGGCGTCCGCGTGCCCGTGGTGCACGCGCTCGGGTGGGAGCGGGCCTCGTACCTGGGCGACGCGCCGACGATGAGCGGCCTCGCCGTCGTGCTCGGCCTCGTCGCGGCGGGCATCAGCGCCCTGCTCTTCTACTCGGGCTACCGCGGCGCGTACGCCTGGTACGACAAGGACCGCCTGTCCGAGCACGGCGGCAAGGGCCACGTCACCTGAGCGCCGCTACCTGAGCGCCGCTACTCGGTGATCTTGTAGTCCTTGATCTTGTAGAGCAGCGCGCGGTGGCTGATCTCCAGGATCTCGGCCGCGCGCGTGCGGTTGCCCTTGGTCTTCTGGAGAGCGCGGCGGATCAAGATCTCCTCCACCGCGGCCGAGGTCTTCTTGATGCTGAGCTCACCGGAGGCGAGCTGCGCCTTCACCGGGTCGAGCGTCTCGCGGAGCCGCTCGGGCAGATCGCCAACTTCGATGAGCTCGCCCTCCGCGAGCACCATCGCGCGCTCGAGGGTGTTCTCGAGCTCGCGCACGTTGCCGGGCCACGCGTAGTCGAGCATGAGCTTGCGCGCGTCGGCTGAGAGGCCGCGCAGCGACGTGCCGAGGCGCGCGTTGTTGCGGGTGAGGAAGTGCTCGATGAGCAGCGGCACATCCTCCTTGCGTTCGCGGAGAGGCGGGATCGCCACCGGCAGCACGTTGATGCGGTAGTAGAGGTCCTCGCGGAAGCGGCCCGCCTTCACCTCGGCGGCGAGGTCGCGGTGGGTCGCGGCGATGATGCGCACGTCCACCTTGGTGTCGCGCGTGTCGCCCACGCGCCGCAGGGTCTCCTCCTGCAGCACGCGGAGGAGCTTCACCTGCAGCGCGAGGGGCAGCTCTCCGATCTCGTCGAGCAGCAGCGTGCCGCCCGACGCCTCCTCGAAGAGCCCCCGCCGATCGGACACGGCGTCGGTGAACGCGCCCTTCTTGTGACCGAACAGCTCGCTCTCGAGGAGCGCCTCCGGGATGGCCCCGCAGTTGATCGCGACGAACGCCTCGGCCTTGCGCGGCGAGCGCGCGTGGATCGCGCGCGCCACGAGCTCCTTGCCGACGCCGCTCTCGCCGGTGACCAGCACCGTGGTCTTGTACTCGGAGATCTTGGTGATCATCCTGAAGATGGCCAGCATCGGCGCGCTCTTCGCGAGGATGGTCTCGAAGCGCTGCTCGCCGCGGATCTGCTCGCGGAGCGCGCGGTTCTCTCGCCGGAGCGACTCGCGCTCCTCGGCTTTGCGCAGCACGAGCACGATCTCGTCGGGCTTGAAGGGCTTGCTCACGTAGTCGTACGCGCCCGCCTTCATCGCCTCGAGCGCGAGGTCGACGTTGCCGTACGCGCTCATCACGATCACCGTCGCGGGGTTGTCGCGCTCGCGCAGGGCGGCGAGCAGATCGAGCCCGCCCATCTTGGGCATCCGCACGTCGGTGAGGATCACGTCGGGCGCGAAGGCGTCGACCTGCGCGAGCGCGCTCTCCCCGTTGTCGGCGACGGCCACCTCGTACCCGTTCTTCCGCAGCAGCGTGCGGAGCACGAGGCGGATGTTCTCTTCGTCGTCGACGACCAGCACGCGGCGCATGAGGCCATCTTACGCGACCTCGCAACTATTTCATACCACGACATAGAAGCTATACAAACATCGGTATTCATTCGCTTATAGACACGCTACTCCTTGCGATGTCGACGCCCGCGGCGCGCGGCGCGAAGCGCGGTAGCCTGCGCGGGTGAAGACCGGCACAGACCGCCTCGCGGACGATCCGCGCCTCGCCTCCCGCCTCCCCGACCGCGGCTTCGCGCTCCTCGCGCACCCCGCCTCGGTCACCGCCGACCTCGAGCACGTGAGCGCCCTGCTCGCGCGCCTCGGCCGCCGCCCGCGCGTCATCCTCGGCCCCGAGCACGGCTACGGCGGCGAGGCGCAGGACATGATCGGCGTCACCGACGCGCGCGATCTCCACGGCACGCCCATCCGCAGCCTCTACGGCGCGGAGGTCTCGGATCTCTCGCCGCGCCCCGAGGACCTCGAGGGCTGCGAGCTCGTGGTCATCGACCTCCAGGACGTGGGCTCGCGGTACTACACCTTCGTGTGGACCGCGGTGCTCGTGCTCCGCGTCGCCGCGCGGCTCGGCGTGCCCACCCTCGTGCTCGATCGCCCGAACCCGCTCGGCAGGGCCCAGCGCGAGGGCCGCTCGCTCGACCCGCGGTTCCGCTCCTTCGTGGGGCTCGAGCCGATTCCCGTGCGCCACGGGCTCACGCTCGGCGAGGTGTGCGCGTGGCGCGCGGAGGAGGAGGGGATGCCCGAGGGGGCGCTCACCATCGTGCCGTGCGAGGGCGTGGACGACGCAGCGACGGCCCGCGAATGGGACCGCCCGTTCGTGATGACCTCGCCCAACATGCCCACGAGCGAGACCGCGCTCGTGTACCCGGGCGGCTGCCTCCTCGAGGGCACGAACCTCTCCGACGGGCGCGGCACGACCCGGCCGTTCGAGCTCACCGGCGCGCCCTGGGTCGACGGCGAGCGCCTCGCGCGAGGTCTCCACGCGACGGGCCTGCCGGGCTTCCGCGCGCGCCCTATCACCTTCCAGCCTACGTTCCACAAACACGCCGGGCAGCTCTGCGGGGGCGTGCAGGTCCACGTGACCGACGCCCACGCGTTCCGCCCGTACGCCACGTACCTCGCGCTCGTGGCGCTCGCGCAGCAGGCGCACCCGGAGCACTTCCGCTTCCGCACCGAGCGCTACGAGTTCGTCGACGACATCCCCGCGTTCGATCTCCTCACCGGGCGCGGCGAGGCGCGCGCCCGCATCCTCGCCGGCGATGAGCCGCGCGCGATCGCGGAGGCCGAGAGCGCCCTCGGCCCGGACGATCACGCGACGCTCGCGCTCGCCGAGCGCGCGGCCCGCGCGCGGCACGTGCGCCTCGCCTGACGCGAGGGAGCGCCACGACCACGGGAGAGCTCACACGAGGCCAAACTCGCGCAGCGCGAGGCCGACCGCCACGCTCGCCGCGTTCGCGAGCAGCGACAGGAGGCAGGCGCGGCGCCACGGCACGCGGACCGCGAGCGCGAGGAACGCGGCCTCCACCCCCCACGCGAACGCCTCGGAGAGCGCGGCCATCGGGAGGTAGCCCACGCCGTGCTCCTGCAGCCTGGGGAACGCGAACCACACGAAGGGGTGCGTGATCGCCGAGGGCGCGAGCGCCGCCCACACCGGGACCCGCCCCACGCGACGGTAGAGGGGCGCCTCGACCGCCTGCGTCAGCACGAAGGCGCGCGCCCACGCCGCGATGTACGCCGGCTGAAAGAGGTCCACGCGTCCGAGCCTACCAGCCCGCGCGGCCCGCGCGGTGGTAGGCTGGCGCCGTGAGCCGCATCACCGTAGTCGGGGCCGGAGCCTGGGGAACCGCGATCGCCACGCACCTCGCGCGGCGTCGCCACGACGTGACTCTGTGGGCGCGTGAGCCGGAGGTCGCGCGCGACGTGCGCGAGGCGCACGAGAACAAGCTGTATCTTCCAGGGATCGAGCTGCCGGCGTCGCTCCGCGCGAGCGACGACTTCGCCGAGGCGCTGGCCGGGGCGGAGCTCGTGGTGCTCGTGCCGCCCTCGGCGTTCTTCCGCGACATCGCGCGCCACGTGGCGCCGCTGCTCGGCGCCGAGGCGCGCGTGCTCGTGGCCACCAAGGGCCTCGAGGAGGGGTCCTTGAAGCTCATGAGCGAGGTGCTCGCCGAGTGCGCGCCCTCGCTCGACCCCTCGCGCGTGGCGTTCATGTCGGGGCCGAATTTCGCGAAGGAGGTGGCGAGCGGCCTGCCCACCGACTCGGTGGTGGCCTCGAGCGACCTCGCGTGCGCCGAGGCCCTCCAGGAGGTGCTCCACTCGCCCACGTTCCGCGTGTACACGAGCACGGATCCGGTGGGCGTCCAGGTGGGCGGCGCCATCAAGAACGTCATCGCGGTGGCCACGGGCACGTGCGACGGGCTCGGGCTCGGGCTCAACGCGCGGGCCGCCCTCATGACGCGCGGCCTCTCCGAGATGGCGCGCCTCGGCGTCGCCCTCGGCGCCGATCCGCTCACGTTCATGGGCATGGCCGGCATGGGCGATCTGGTGCTGACGTGCACCGGCGCGCTCTCGCGCAACCGCACGCTCGGGCTCAAGGTGGCGGAGGGGCTCGATCCGGCCGAGTACGTGCGGTCCCAGCGCAGCGTGGCCGAGGGCTACAACACGTCGGCCGCCGCGCACGCGCTCGGCGCCAAGCTCGGCGTCGAGATGCCCATCACCGACGAGGTGTTCGCCGTGCTCCACGAGGGGCGCCCGCTCGGCGAGGCGCTCAAGAACCTGCTGGTCCGCGGGTCGAAGTCGGAACTCTACGGGATCGCCCTGCCCGGCGCGCTCCGGTAGCGCGCCCCGGCTCTCCGCGAGGCGCTCGCAGAAAAGGTGACCGTGGGCCAAATTCGTTCGAGAACGGGGTTCATGCGCCCCGCTCGCGCCCCGCGCTCCACGCCCCCGCGCTCGGTCCGCCGCGCGCCCGCTGGCGCGTGGGCGCTGGCCATCGCGGGGAGCCTCCTCGCGTGCGCGTGCCGCGCGGGCCGAGGCGCGGATGACGGC
>CAZHGG010000104.1:0-11025 GCA_964531755.1 uncultured Polyangiaceae bacterium | reverse complement strand
GTCGGGGACGCGGGCGTCGGGCGCGGCGGCGTCGGCTGGCGGGGCCGCCGAGTCCGGGAGCGTCGAGGCCGCCTCGGTCGCCGCGTCCGCCGAGGCGGGCGCGGGATCGTCGCCCACGCACCCGTAGAGCCCTGCCACCACCACGCACGCCCCTACTGCAACCGCCGCCGCGCTCTTCATGAGCGCAGCCTAGCCGCCTCCCGCGGCGCGAACCAGCGCCTCGGCACCCGAACCATGCGGCGAGGGCGAGCCCACCCGTGGCCGCCCGCGATCGCACGAAAAGCGATGAGATTTAATGGTTTATGTCGTCTAGTCGACGCGCTCGAGCAGGGTCACCACGCTCGCCGCCTCGTCGAGCCTCATGAGCCCGCCTGCGTTGTGCGCGAGCCCAAACGTCGCGCCCGGCACTTGGCGAGGCCCGGCACGCCCCGTGAGCTGCAGCGTGAGCTCGTGCACCATCGCGAGGCCGGAGGCTGCGAGCGGGTGCCCCTTCGACTCGAGGCCGCCCGAGGTGTTCACCGGGAGCGCGCCGCCGAGCGACGTGGCCCCGCTCTCGGTGAACGGGCCGCCCTCGCCGCGCGGGCAGAGCCCAAGGTCCTCGAGCGCCGCGACCTCGGCGAACGCGGTGGCGTCGTGGACCTCGGCTACGTGTATTTTGCATGGTTCGATGCCCGCGCGCGCGAACGCGCGCCGCGCGGCCACGCGGGTCACCGAGTCGTCCTCGAAGCGGTCGCGTCCGCCGTTCGCCAGCCCGAGGCCCGCCACCCGGACGCGCGCGCGCGAGGCGAGGAGCGCGTCGGCCGACCCCACGAGCACCGCGGCGGCCCCGTCGCTCATCGGCGCGCACATCGCGCGCGTGAAGGGGAACACCACCGGCTTGTCCGCCAAGACGGCCTCGACCGACATCGCCTCGCGGTACTGCGCGTTCGGGTTGTGCGCCCCGTGAGCGTGGTTCTTCGACGCGACGCGGGCCAGCGCTTGCACCGTGGTGCCGTACGTCTTCATGTGCCACGCGGCGCCGAGCGCGACCGCGTCGAGGATGGCGCTGCGGTCGGCCCGCGGCGAATACGAGGTGCCCGTCGACGGCGCGATCTCCGTGTAGAGTGCACGCCACTCCTCGGGGTGGAGCTGGTCCATGCCGCCGTTGAAGAGCGCGAGCATCTTCTCCGGGGCCTCGGGCATGAACACCTTCTCGACGCCGACGGCGATCGCCACGTCGCACGCCCCCGCCGCGACCGCGAAGCACGCGGACGCGAGGCACATGGCCCCCGTCGCGCAGCCGCCCTCGACGTTCACGATCGGCGCGTGGGCGGGGTAGAGGCCCTCGCGCGCGAGCGGCGCCATCGCCACCTGCCCGCGGATGTTCGGCTGCCCGAAGTGGTGCATCGCGGCGCTCCCGAACCACGCCCCCTCGATGCGCGCCGGGTCGACGCCGGCGTCTCCGAGCGCGGCGGTGTAGGCCTCGCGCAGCAGGTCGCGGTGCGTGCGCTCGGGCCACCTTCGAAACGGCGTGGTCGCCGCGCCGAGGACGAAGACGTCACGCACGGCGAGCACCTCCGCGCCGCGTCACGGGCTCACCTTGCGCCCCGGCACGGGCGCGTCGGCGGGGAAGCCGAACTTGAGCCCGGCCACGCGCGCGTCCTCCGACTCTCGCGTCGCGAGCGCGAGATCGAAGAGCAGGCCGAAGGTCACAGACTCGTCCGCCGCGAGCAACGCCACGGGCGACTCGCACGCACCGGCGACCTTCCGCAGGCCCTCGGAGCCGAGGGTCATGTCGGGGCCCGCCATGCCCTTGGCGAAGCGCTTCGCGACGGTGCCGCCGGCGGTCCAGACCGAGATCGACACGTCCTTGCCGAGGTACGCCACGGCCGTGCACGGCGGCGCCGCGGGCCAGGCGACGGTGAGCTCGCCCATCGCGCCGTCGCGCTTCTGGGCCTTCACCACCACCGCCGCGGCCTTGGCCTCGCGAAGGGCCGCGACCACGAGCGCGACCTTCGTCGCCTTGGCGGAGCGCACCACAGCCAGCGACACCGCCTCGCCGGCGACCTTGGGCTTCCCGGCGAGCGCGGCGGTGAGCCGGCCTGGCACGTTCGGCGCGTCGAAGGGCACGGTCGCGCCGCTCACGCTGAGCGCTTTGTCGTCCATCGAGAGCACCGGGGCCGTCGGCTCCTCCGGCGCGCTGGAGGGTGGCGCGGGTGGCGCGGAGGTGGCCGAGGCGGCCGTCGGCTTGGCGACGGGCTTTTCATCGCAGCCGGTGGTGCCGACGCAGAGCGCGCCCGCGGCGAGGACCAGCGCGGCGGCTCGCGCGAGGGAGCGGCGCGGGTCGGCGTGGGAGGAGGGCAGGGCGGCGGGGTGGGGCGAGACCATGGGCGGCAGGATAGCCCCTCTCCGCGGCGCGCGGGGAGCGCAGGGGCTTCGCGAGCTCGGGGCCGCCGCGGTCCGCGCGCTCCGTCGGTCAGTCGCGGCAACAGAGCACGCCGCCGCCCGTGCTCGCGGTCTTCGTGACGGAGCTCTGCTCGTCGGCGCTGTTCGCCCCGCAGACCCAGGTGGGCGGGAGGGCGCGGCAGAGATCGTTCGAGAAGCGATCGAGCGGCGCGCACGTGAGCGCGTCGGGGGGATCGCCCACGTCGCCGCAGCCGAACAGATCGTTGGTGCCCGGCCCGCACGCGGCGTTGCCACCGCCGCTCTGACGGACCGCGAAGAACGCGCCTTGCCCGGCGAGACCGGCCGCCGCGCAGCCGCCCCCGCCGGACTTCGCGGCGACCGCGGCGGGGCTCTCGCAGACGCGCCATCCGACCTGGCATAGGTCCGCGACGGCGCAGTCTTTGCCGCTCGGGTTCTGGCCGCTGTTGCCGGCCCCGCGACCGCACGCGGGCGTGGACACGCCGAGGCCGGGCACGGACCACGCGCCCGCGCAGGCGGCGATGTTGGGGAACGCGGCTCGGGACGCGAAGCCCTCGCGTGTCCCGTCGGAGCAGCCCGCGTCGTTGGTGCACCTGCCCGCTTCGCACGCGCGGCTCACGCAGTCGGTGGCGGTCACGCAGGCGCGACCGTTCGCGCACGCGGGGCAGAGGGGACCTCCGCAGTCGACGTCGACCTCGGCGCCGCCGCGCGCGCCGCTCGCGCACGAGGGGCCGAGCGGTGGGCTCGCGACGGGCGCGGCTGCCTCGGGCGCCGTGGCGTCGGCGGGCGCGACGGCGGGCCCCGCGTCGGCGGGCCCCGCGGTGTCGCTCGAGCACGCGGCCACGAGCGCGCAGAGCACGACGAGCGGCGTGGTCCTGTCGAAGAGCCTCACGGCGCGCCGGCTAGACGAGGATCCCAGAGGGCCTGCCCGTGCTCTTGTACGCGCCCTCCCCGAGGCTCGGCACGGTGACGCCGTAGAGCTTCAGGAGGTCGACGTGTAGGTCAGACATAGTTCTGTTCACGTTCACGTCGGTCACGCCCGCCGGCGTGGGCGTGCCGTAGATCTCCTGGCCGAGCTTCAGCTCGTTCGCCACGTTCTCGCTCGCGACCAGCAGCGGAACGTTCGCGGAGTTGTGCGTGCGACCGTCGGACATGTTGCTCCCGAGGATCGTCACGGTCTCGCGGAGGAGCCCCGCGGCCTTGAGCCCCGCGATGAGCTCGCCCCAGAGCCCGACCTGGATCTGGTTTATCTGGATGAGGTTCGCCCAGTTGTTGTGCGCCGAGTCGTGCTGCTCGGCGGCGACGGCCGCCGTGGGGCGGTTCGGCCCGATGCCGTCGTTGTACATGATAGTCGCGGCGCGGGTCAGGTTGCACTGCATCGCCGCGATGATGAGCTTGTGCATCGTGCGGAAGTTCCGCACGTAGGCCTCGCCCGCCGTCTCGGCGGCCGGCCGCACGCAGGTGGTCGCGCTCGCGGCGCTCGCGAGCTCGGCCTCTACCTCGCGGATGCTCTGCGCGTACGCGTCGAGCCGCTGCTTGTCGGCCGCGGAGAGGGTCGACTTGTGGTGCTTGTACTGATCGAGCACGCCGTCGAGGATGCTCTTTCGGCGCTTCAAGAGGTACGCGGCCTGCTCGTTCGAGAGCTTGTCGCTCGAGCCGAAGACCCGCGCGAACATCGCCATGGGGTCGAGGATGTTCGAGATGGGGCTCGTCGCGTCGCGCCACGCGATCGAGTTCACGTAGTTGATGGAGCCGGCGCGGTCGTGGCCCTGGTCCCAGCTCGGCACCTGGCTGAAGCCCGCGTGGAGGCTGCGGATCGAGGCCTTGGGATCGGTGTCGGCGACGAGCTGGTCGAGCGACTTCGCGCAGCGCTGGTAGTTGGGATCGGCGCTCGGGTTCGCGGCGCTCGTCGTGCCGACCGGCGTGGACGAGAGGAAGCCGGCGGTGCCCGACCAGTGCACGTCGAAGTTGTTCACGGCGCGGAAGCCGCGCATCACCGAGACATTCGCCGCGACCCCGAGATCGGCGAGCGGCTTCAGCGCGCCGCCCCGCGCGCCCGCGTAGCCCCAGTCGCCGTTGTTGGCGTCGGGCATGGGCGCGCCGCTGCCGAAGAAGCAGCCGATGAAGCGCTTCTTCGGCCCCATCCCTTGCGCGTGGGCGAGCGGCTCGCGCGCCGACTCCACGAGGGGGAGGGCGATGCACACGCCGAGACCGCGGAGGACATTGCGCCTGGAGATGCGGGATTTTTTGGTCACTTCGCGGCTCCGTGGTTCACGCTGCGGAACGCCCGGCTCATCACGAGGCGCAAGATCATCGCGCGCAGGCTCGGCGGCTTGCCCTCCGCCGGGAGGGTCAAATAATAGAGAAGGTCTTTGTCCGCATTCGCGCTCGCGTCGACGATGCGGCGCGTGGAGTAGACCGTGAGCTTCTCGGCCACGCAGCGGTGGTAGTCCGGCAGGTCGGCGAGCATGGTGTTGAGCTCGTCGAACCGCGCGAACGGGCGCCCGAGCAGCGTGCTCGCGCTCTCCACGGGCTTGCCGGTGTCGGCGTACGCGTTGCGGAGCCGCCCTCGCATGTCGAAGCCCTCGAGCCCGAGGCCGATGGGGTCCATGTACTCGTGGCAGCCCGCGCACGCGGGGCCTGCGTTCCGGTGGCTCTCGAGGCGCTCCTTCACGGAGGCCCCCGCGGGGATGGCGTCCGAGGCCTTCTTGATTTGCTCGAAGAGCGCCGAGTCCGGCGGCGGGATCGCCTTGCAGAGCAGGCGATCTTGCACGAGGCGCCCGCGGTGGATCGGGCTCGTCTTCAGCGGGGTCGCGCTCAGGGTGAGCCAGCTGCCCTGCTGGAGCACGCCGCCGCGCTCCATCGTGGCGACCCGCGTGAGCGTAGGCGAGAGCTTGGCGTCCACGCTGTAGTGCGCGGCGAGCTCTTGGTTCAGGTACGTGAAGCCCGGTCGGACGAGCGCGGTCACCGGCAGGCCCTCGCGGACGACGTCGGCCATCACGCGCCAGCTCTCCTCCCACATGGTGTGCTCGAGGGTGCCGGCCGCCGCGCCCTCGTAGGCGCGGAAATCGAACCACTGTCCCATGAAGCTCTGGACGAAGGCCTCGGTCTTCGTGTCGAGGAGGCGCTCGGTCTGCGCGCGGAGCACGGCGGGGTCCTTCGCGAGGCTCCCGTCGACCGCCTTGGCCCACAGCTCGTCGTCGGGGAGCGACGCCGTGAACATGAACGCCAGGCGGCTCGCGAGCTCGTACGCGTCCAGGTCGCGCTCGCCCGAAAACTCAGGGCTCGGCGGGGCCTCGATGCGCGTCATGAACTGCGGCGCGAGGAGCACGGTGCCGAGCGCCGAGCGCAGGCCGTCGAGGAAGATCGCCCTCGGCTCGGTGAGCGAGGTCTTCGCGAGGGTGATCCCCTCGTCGTAGCGCGCGGCGAGCCCGGCCGACTCCGCTTGGGCGAGCGGCCTGCCGTAGGCTCGGCGGGCGAAGGGCTCGACGATCGAGCGCGCGCACGGATCGTAGGCGAGCTCGGCCGCGGTGGTCGCCGCGCATGTGACCACCTTGGGGGAAGCCAAGGCGCGATCGAGGAGCGCCTCGACCGTCTCGGTGATGTCGCGGATCGCCTTCGTGTCGAGGTTGCTCCACGGCACCGCGTCGAAGCCCGAGAACTGCGTCGTCGGGGTCCAGCTCTTCTGGAGGTCGAGCGGGAGGCGCTCCCCGAGGAGCGCCGAGGCCGCGTTCAGGTACTCGCGGTTCGACAGGTTGCGCGTGATCGCCGGGCCCGCCGCGAGCTGCTGACCGGCGGCGGCCACGGCCGGATCTTCGACGGCGGGGGGCGGACCGCCGAGGAGCGTGTCGGAGGTCTCGTCGCACGCGGCCGCCAAGGCGCCGGCCAGGACTCCGCAGAGCAAGACCTGGCGCGATGGGCTCGGGGCTCGCCCGCGTCGTCTCTGGGGATTCAAGGGGGCCTCGCTCGATGAGCCATGGGAGCCGCAGCGTGGCGGACGCCTGCGCACGCACATGGCGCCCAGTAGTGTGGGCGACCGTCGACGCACCGTCAAGCGCGCCCCCCTCGGGCGCACGGGATGCCCGCGCTTCCTCTAGAGCTTGCTCGCGTCCACCACGAACACGCAAGCGAGCCACCGGCGAGCGGCGTGCCTAGGCCGCCCGACCGAAGGGAGGAAGGCACGAACACCTCCGGGGTCGCGCTCTGCGTGACGACCCCGATGACCAGGTGCTGGTCGATGGCCCGCATGCCGAGCGTCGGTACGTGCGTGTGCTGGCTCGCCACCGGGAGCCGCTTCCTCACGTCGACCCCGGACTCGGTCACGCGAGCGAGCACGAGCTCGGTGTGGCCATCGTCAGTTTCGAGGGTCGTGCTGCAATGCTTCGAGCCCACGCATGAGTAGGATCTGTTCGACACGTCGTGTATCCACGCGAGCCACAAGATGCCATACGCAGCCGCCAGCGTGGCGCCAGACGCTTCCTCGCACGTGTCGAGACAACTCGAGCCCGTGCACTTGAAGCAGAGGTCCCGTCGACCGAACGCGGTGCTGGGCACGGCAACCTCGACATAGCCAGAGCCGATTGGATAAGCCACGCGAATGCCGTCTTCGACTCCCTCGACCACAATGGCAGGAAGGACGACCCCTGGGACTCGGGCGGCCGCAACACCCTGAGGAGATCTGAAGTTACGAATCGCAGGGACGTCAGGCTCGTCGGACAATGTAGAAGACACGACCGCGCCGCTCCCCCCCGCCCGCACGAGCCTGGGTACGAGCCTCGAATCGAGAAGCGCAGCGCTCTTGTACCCTCCAGTAGGCAAGCTGAATACCTCGAGCTGCCCGACCTCGTCACGTCTGAGTACCGCGCCTTCGCTGCCGAACAGTGTGTATCGCCCCGGGCCCGCCGACAGTGCACATGGCTCACCCGGGCTGGGCCCGACCAAGTTCTCCACTTTCCACGAACCTGCGACGTATTCGCCGTGATCCCGCGCGTACTTGCCCTGCGGAGCGCCGGCGCGCCCGGGAAAGTCGCACAGATGCAGGCCGCCCTCATCGTCCGTGGCGAACGATGATTCGCGGTAGCTACCGTCATCCCGTCGCGGCATCACCGGACCTACGTCGATCACTGTGGGCGTGAAGCCATCGATGCGGAGCAGCTCTCGGCCGGAACCGTGCCCGTCGATGAACGCGTACGCGACGCCTTCTCCTCCAGCGCCCACCGTAAGGTCCACATCGAATGGGCACGCGATGCGCGTAT
Source organism: uncultured Polyangiaceae bacterium (assembly GCA_964531755.1). Classification (GTDB taxonomy): domain Bacteria; phylum Myxococcota_A; class Polyangia; order Polyangiales; family Polyangiaceae; genus JAAFHV01. The sequence continues at coordinate 3,367 of CAZHGG010000104.1, read as the reverse complement.
GCAACACGCCCGACGACATCGTCGTGTACGGCACGCATAGAGCCTCGCTCGAAGTGCGCGAACACGCAGAAAGGATCACGGCGAACGCAATCCCCCAGTGCCCCAGAAGACCGCGGGCTATGCTGGAACTTTGCACTGGATGTCCGCTTGAAATAGGTGGACGGAGCCATGAGGCGGCTTCCCAAGAAACGATGCGAGAGAGTGCCGGCGCGGCGGGGCGCGAAGGCTCACGGCAGGGTCAGGATCAAGGCGGCCCGGCTCGCGTCGCCCGCGACGCTCGCTTTCACGGTCTTCCCGTCTTTGCTCGCGGTGAGGCGCACGGAGCCGCGCGGGGAGAGCTCGCTCGCGTCGGTCGTCCAGCCGTCTTGGGTGAGCAGGACGCGGACCTCGGCCGCCACGGCGTCCCGGCTCCGAGGCACCTCGTACATCACGATCTTTCCCCCTCCACCTGGGGCGCCGCTCCCTCCGGTGGCGCCGCTCGGAAGCGGGAACCCTCCGGCCCCTCGCCGGATGACCTGCGCGGTCGGCGAGGCGGTCGCCGCCGCGTCTGGCGACGGCGCAGACCTCCGCTTGCAGGCGGGCACGCCGACCAAGACCGGCACGAGCGCCCCGACGACCCAAGCGAGCTGAGCGACACCCATGGGATAACGGTAGCGGATGGGGCCGCCGGAAGGGCCGGAAACCCGCGCCGCGTGCATCGCGGCGCGGGGCGACCGGGGGGACCGGGCTCTCTCGCGCCCGCCGCGGCGTTCGGGACCTTGATTCCTCGCGTGCCGGGGCCTCCACTCGGAGGTAGGCTCGTCGCCATGGCGACCGCCCACCCCACAGGCTACCTCGAGGCCGAGCACACGCCCATCGAAGGCGAGCTCGACGCCACCGACCTCCGCGTGCACGGCGAGCTCCCCCGCGAGCTCCGCGGGCTCTACGTGCGCAACTCCCCGAACCCGCAGTTTTCGCCGATAGGCAAGTACCACTGGTTCGACGGCGACGGGATGGTGCACGGAATTCGCTTCGAGGACGGCCGCGCCTCGTACATGAACCGCTGGGTGCGCACCCGCGGGTTCGAGGCCGAGCGCGAGGCCGGCAAGGCGCTGTGGACGGGGATCCTGGAGCCCCTCCGGCCCGAGGCCATGAGCCTGCCCGGCGGCCCGGTGAAGGACACCGCGAACACCGATCTCGTGTTCCACCGAGGCCGACTCCTCGCGCTCTGGTGGCTCTCGGGGACTCCCTACGAGCTCTCCACGCGCGATCTGTCCACGATAGGGCTCGAGCGCTTCGACGGGAAGCTCACCGGCGGCTTCGCCGCCCACCCCAAGGTCGACCCCCGCACGAACCAGCTCGTGTTCTTCGACCACTCCATGGTTCGGCGGCCGTATCTTCGCTATGGCGTCGTCTCCCCCGAGGGGGAGCTCGTGCGCTACGAGGCCATCCCCACGGACTCGCCGCACATCTTGCACGACATGGCGATCACGGAGAACTACTCGATCCTGCTCGATTTTCCGATGGGGTGGGATCCCGAGCGCCTCAAGGCGGGCAAGCGCAAGATCGCCTTCGATCGAGGCGGGCGGAGCCGCTTCGGCGTGCTCCCGCGGCTCGGCGGGGCGGCCGACGTGCGCTGGTTCGAGGCCGAGCCTTGCTACATGTATCACACCATCAACGCCTACGAGGTGGGCCGCGAGATCGTGCTCGTGGGCTGTCGCGTCCGGGACCCCATCCCGGAGCGACAGGACACCTCGGGCGGAGTCGCCCGACTCGACACGATCGAGCTCGTGCCCCATCTCTACGAGTGGCGGTTCGACCTCGACACCGGCGAGACCCGTGAGCGCGCCCTCGACGATCTCGCGACCGAGTTCCCGCGCATCAACGACACCGTCCAGGGCACTCGCGCGCGCTTCACCTACAACCCGCGGATCGCGCGCGACGCCGCGCTCAAGTTCGACGGTCTCGTGAAGTACGACCTCGCCGGCGGCGCGTTCGCGCCCGCCCGCGTCGTGTGGGAGGCGCCGCCCGGCATGTTCGTGGGCGAGGCGGCCTTCGCGCCGCGCGCGGGCGGGGCAGGCCGCGGGGCCAGCGAAGACGACGGGTGGCTCGTCACGTTCGGGTCGAGCGCGCGCGACGATCGCTCGGTGTGCTTCGTGCTGGACGCCCGCGACATGCGCGAGGTGGCCCGCGTCGACCTGCCCCGCCGCATCCCGCTCGGGTTTCACTCCATGTTCTGCCCCGGCGCGTGAGCCGACGAGCGCGCTTTCAGCGGAGGTGCGCGTCGAGGAAGGCGAGGGTCTCGCGCATCACGGGCTCGAACCCCGGTCCGTCGTTGTAGATCTCGTGGTGCGCCAGGCCGGGGAGGGCGACGAGGCGCTTCTCGCCCCGCGCCTTCGCGTAGAGGCTCGTCATCTCGCTCCGCGCGATGAGCGCGTCGCGCTCGGGGTAGACGAAGAGCGAGGCGGCGCGGCTCTTGGGCAGCTCGTCCTCGGGCGCGAACTCGAAGAGGTCCTGGAGCGACTCGAAGGTGATCTCGAGCCGCCACGTGGGGAAGCGCGGGGCGTCGGCGACGAGGAGCGCGCACGTCTCGGGGTCGGAGGCGAGGAGCTTCGGCACGGCGACGTACGTCACCTCGCCGGTGCTCGTGTAGGCGCGGCGCGCGGCGCGCACCTTCTCGCGGAAGCGCGGAAAGTCGGGGAAGCTCGCCCACACGCGGCCGAGATCGGCCGGGCCCGCGACGGCGACGAGCGCCCGCACGCGGTCGTCCCGCCCCGCCGCGCCCACGGCGACGCTGGCGCCGAGGCTTATCCCGAAGAGCCCGAGGCGCTTCGGGTCCACCTCCGGCACGGTCTCCAGGAAGGTGAGCCCCGCCCGCACGTCGTCGACCTGGGCCCAGGGGACCAGGCGGCACCGGGGCTCCCCCTCGCTCTCGCCGAAGCCGCGGTAGTCGAGGTTCAGGGTGGCGTACCCCGCGCGGTTCAAGGCCTCGGCGTTCTTCGGGAGCCAGACCTCCTTCACCAGGCTGAAGCCCTGGCAGCAGACGACCGCCGGGACCCGGGCGCCGGCGGGGAGGCCGTCCGGGAGGCGGAGGACGCCCGCGAGGCGGGCACCCGCGGAGTGGAGAGTGATCGCGCGTTCCATCGCCCGAGCGTCGCCCGCGGAGGGACGCCTCGCAAGGGCTCCGCGCGCCCTTCGCGGCCCACGCTCAAGGGCGGGCGTGGTATGGAGGCTGGCGGGTCCGCCCGACGCGGCCCTGGGGAGGGGTCCTTGCGAATCGCCATCATGCGCCACGGTCCGGCCGAGGACTACTCCGCCACGGGGCGCGACCACGACCGCCCGCTGACCCCGAGCGGCCGACAGCGCGTCCGCCAGGTCGCCGAGGCCC